>NZ_JBARYR010000435.1:0-1971 GCF_049648075.1 Rubrivirga sp.
GGACAAGCCGCTCGCCGAGAACGGCGGCGCGCTCCACCTCGTCCCGGCCAGCCGACAGCTCGTCCAGTTCGAGGGCCAGGCCGTCGCCCGGCTCGCCAATCGGCTCGTGGCGCTGCTCGACGCCGTCGAGGCGGACTACGACTTCGTCGTCATCGACTCACCGCCCCAGGCGTCGGCGCTCGTCACGGCCACGCTCGCGTCCGCCGACGAGGTCTACGTGCCCGTAGCGTCAGGCCGCGGCGCGCTCGACGGGCTCGTCGACGTCGTCGAGCTCTCAAAGCGGTTCGGGACGACGCCCGTGTCGGGCGCCTTCGCCACGCGCGTCAACGTGTCGAGCCACCACGACCTCGACCTCGCCGAGTACGTCGCGGGCCAGGTGGCGGGGCCAGACGGGGAGGGGGGGCTCAAGACGTACATCCGGGAGACCGTCCGCGTGCGGGAGTCCGAGATGGCCCGCGTCCCGCTCCCGTTCTACGACCGCTCGTCGACGGCCGCGCAGGACTACGCGGCGCTGGCCGACGAGATTGAGGCGCGCCCGTCGCCCCGGATCATCTGAAACGTAGGCTCTACTCCCTAGCATCTAGCGTCTAGACCATAGACCCATGGCAGCATCCCGCAAGCCCCGTCTCAACATCGAACCGGCTACAGCCGACGGTACCGCATTCGAGGGCGCCTTCGGCACAGCTCCGGCCCCAGCCGAACCGGCGGCCTCGAAGCCCAAGGCGAAGAAGGCCGCTCGGAAGACAGCCGCTGGCGGCGCCGTCGGACCTGCAAAACCCGTCCAGCGGCCGAAAGCGCCTGCCCCCGGCGACGATGCGTACGAGCGGACCATCCAGGGCAACTGGAACGTCCCGGCATGGATGCGCGCCAAGGTTCGCGCGGCGGCCGAGGAGAGCGGTACGAGCCAGAACGACTTCGTCCAGGAGGCGCTCCAGCGCCACATCGACGAGACCGAGCGGAGCAGGGGAGGGGGGTTCGCCCTCGAACCCCGCCACTTCGGGAATCTGCGCAGTCGTTAGCCGCGTCCCAGCGCGCGAGCGACCGCAGCCGAAGCGAGGGCTGAAACGGCCATGAGCGCGAGCAGAGCCGTATTCGAGACGGCTACGGACGGACGCCGAGGCTCCATGCGGAGCGACGCTCGAACCTCGGCCAGGAGGTCCACCGCCGTCGCAGGCCGGTGACCCACGTGCGGGCTCGTTGCCCGCGCAGCGAGCGCGTCGAGCCGCGCGTCGAGCCCATTCCTTGATCTGGGAGCACCTTCAACCAGGTCGCGGAGCACGACGCCCAGCGCGTACACGTCGGACGCCAGAGTCGGCGCGCCCCCGGCCACGAGCTCCGGCGCGGTGTACACGTAGGTGAACGGCCGGTGGGGCAGGGGAGGGGCCTCGGCGTCCCGCCAGCGCGCCGCCACTCCGAAGTCGAGCAGCTTTGCGACCGGGCGCCCCTCGTCGTCGTCGGCCACCAACACGTTGTCGGGCTTCACGTCACCGTGGACGACCCCGCGCCCGTGGACGTGCCGGACGGCCTCGCAGAGCTGGACGAACAGGTCGGCCCGGTCGCGGAGGCCGAGCCGCCGCCGGTCGGCGTACGCCGTGATCGGTTCGCCCTCCACGAACTCCATCACGAAGTAGGGTCGTCCGTCGGCCGTCCGCCCGGCGTCGTAGAGCTGGGCAACACCGGGATGTCCGAGGGCTGCGAGGTGGCGCCGTTCCTCGCAGAATCGTTCGAGGTCGGGGTCGAGCGCGTCGTCGTCCGCGACGGGACCAGAGAGCACCTTGACCGCGGCGCGGAGCCCCACGTCGGGACGTTCGGCGAGGTAGACGACGCCCATCCCGCCGCGTCCCAGCTCCCTGACGATCCGGTAGGCGCCGACCGCGTCGCCAGAGGCGAGCGCGGGGTCGGCGACATGGGCCGCGAACGTCTCGGCCGCTGGTTGGGAGAGGAAGTCGGCCTCTGGTGCCACGTCGAGAG
>NZ_JBARYR010000436.1:0-4538 GCF_049648075.1 Rubrivirga sp.
GACGACGTCCGCGCGCTCTCGCTACGGCTCAACGACCTCGACCTCGAGGACGTCATCGACTGGGAGGAGCCCGCGGAGTCGTTCGGCGTGCCGACGTCTCCCTCGCGCACGGCGGCCCCTGAGATCCAGGCCGTCCGCGAGGGCGCCGCGCCCGCGCCCGTGACCACCCCTGACTCGACCCGCCAGCGATGAGAACGAGCACGCTGTTGATCGCCACGCTCGCGCTGGCGGCGAGCGCTCCGTCGGCTCAGACGGGGAACGCCCTGGTCTCGGCAGAGGCCGACGCCGTCCACTCCTTCGAGATCCGGGACGGCCAGATCTACCTCGACGGCCGGCACCTCCCTGACGCGGTCCCGCCCGGCCTCGACTTGGCTGGATACGACGGAGAGCTGACCTTTAGCGGTCCTGTCGCGCCCCTCCTCGAGATCGACGGCGCCCCGTTCGTCCTCGAGGCCGACCGGCTGACCCCGCTCTCGATATCGAGCCGCGCCGGTAACCCCGTGTACATCGTCGACGAGGCGACCTCGACGGACGCGCTCCCGCGCGAGCAGATGCAGCCCATCATCGAGGCCGCCTACATGCGCGACGTCGCGGACTCGGACCGGACGCTCTACGACCAGATGCGCCGCGAGGCCGACCTCGAGGCCGAGGTGACGTCGCTCGCGAACCAGCTCCGCGACCTCCCCGACGGCGACGAGCGCTCTGGACTCCACGACGAGCTGCGACGCCAGCTCTCAGACTTGTTGTCGCTCAAGCACCAGATCCGAGCGCAGGAGTTCGACCTCGCGGGACGGCGCCTCGAGGCCGCTCGCCAGGACCTCGAGCGGCGCCGTAGTCTCCACGACGCGATCGTGGACCACCGGCTCCACGAGTTGGTCGGGGAACGGTAGAACGACGCCTCACCGGCACGTTCTGCCGCCGTCTTTGACCGAGAGCACAGACGTGGTAGGTTGTGGTCCCCCCCGGACCAGAGGCCTCGTCGGTAGCGCAGTCGATCCAGTCGGATCGGTTGCCTGCGGAGACGGCCTTTTGGCTCGACGCCCTACAGCAGCGTCGCGATGGCACGGTTTTTCCCTGTCGTCGGGCGCCCCTCTTTAGATCGCGTCCCCCATGCTGCGCCTCGCCTGCCTCGCCGTCGCCCTGATCGCTGGGCCTGCCCACGCCCTCGTCGATCTCGAGCGCGTCTCGTTCGACTCTGCCGGGGACGGCGTCGTCGCCCGCATCCAAACGTCCGAGCGTGTCCGCGCCTACAGCGTAGACCAAGTGGGCGGCAGCCTCGAGGTCGTGCTCTACAGGACGCGGCTCTCGTCCTCGATGCGGCAGGAGGCTGCCCAAGGTCCCGTCCGGGGGTACCAGTTCGAGACCGGCCCCGACCGCGTTACCCTCCGCTTCGAGGCCGACCCGTCGTTCAACGTGCGGGCCTACCCCGACCGCGAGAGCGACGACCTGTTGCTGTCGTTTGCTCGAAGCCCACGTCCTCGGTCGGACACGTGGGGGAGCGGCGTCGTCCGCGTCGAGCCCGAGCCCGTCGTGACGTCGCGCGGCCCGTTTCCAGGTGGGGAACGCGTCGACGTCCCTGAGGGCGGGGAAAACTGGCGCCTCGACACCATCGTCCTCGATGCGGGCCACGGAGGGAGCGACCCCGGCGGCGTCGGGATCGGGATCACGGACCGGGACATCGGCTTCGCGGTCGTGAACCTTCTGGGGCCGATGATCGAGCGAGAGCTCGGGATCAACGTCGTCTACACGCGCGAGACGGACGTGTTCGTCGAGGTCCGCGAGCGAGGCCGGATCGCCAACCGCGAAGGGGGCAAGCTGTTCATCTCCGTCCACGGCAACGTGGGTCCAGAGGCCGCCTACGGGACCGAGACCTTCTTCCTGGCGCCGCGCGGCTCCGGCAACGCGCGCGAGGTGATGGAGCGCGAGAACAGCGTCATCGAGCTCGAGAGCGACCCCAGCCTCTACGCCGACTTCCACGACGAGGGCGACATTCTGGCCTCGCTCGCGATGAGCGCGTACCAGGAGGAGAGCCAGTACCTCGCGAGTCTGATCGAGCGGGAGTTCGTCCGAGCGGGACGGCGGAGCCGTGGCGTGAAGCAGGACAACTTCATGGTGCTGTGGGCGGCCTCGATGCCGGCCGTGCTCGTCGAGGTCGGGTTCCTGACCAACCCGGACGAGGCGCGGTACCTGCGCTCGGAAGAGGGCCAAGTCGAGACGGCGCGCGCCATCCTCGAGGCCGTCCGTCAGTACCAGCAGGCCTACGAGCAAGGCCTCGGCGGATAGGCTACGCGTCCGCCCCCGGACGAGACTCGCGCAGTCGGGACACCGCCCTCGAGGACGTCGCATCGACGAGGGTACAAAGGCCGCGTTGTGCGCCCTCGAGGGCGGAGAGCCGACGCGATCTCGCTCCGTCATGGACCCTCGCCTGCGTCCTCGAGGTCGGAGGATTCCCTCGCCACAACACCTGCCGCGGTGCCCGACTTTCTCTCCGCCCTCCGCACCGTCCCCGACTTCCCCAAGCCGGGGATCGCTTTCAAGGATCTGACGCCGGTCCTGGCCGACCCCGCGCTGTTCTCCGCACTCCTCGGCCGTCTCGTCGAGCCGTGGACCGACGCTGGCATCACGCACGTCGTCGGCATCGAGGCTCGGGGGTACTGGCTCGGACCCGCGATCGCCGACCGACTCGGCGCCGGGTTCGTGCCTGCTAGGAAGCCGGGCAAGCTTCCCGCCGCCACGTTGCGCGAGACCTACGACCTCGAGTACGGGCGAGACGCCTTGGAGCTTCACGCCGACGACCTCCCCTCAGCGGCCCGCGTGCTCGTGCACGACGACGTGATCGCGACGGGCGGTACCGCTCGTGCCGCGTGCCGGCTCGTCGAGGCCGCCGGCGCGACGGTCGCTGGAATCTCGTTTGCCGTCGAGATCGCGTTTCTCAAAGGACGCGCTACGCTTCCCGACGTGCCGATCGATGCCGCCATCGAGGTCTGACCCGACAGCGAGGACGAAAGCGAGGTCATCCCTCTGTCGCGTACCCCTTCGAGTTACCGCACCGCGATGCAACTGATCTCGATTCGCGCGTCGCGCGGCAGCTCTCCGACCTCGAGGGCCTCGCGGGCCGGCGTCGCGCCGCTGAAATAGCGGGCGTAGACCTCGTTCACCAACGCGTAGTCGCTCATGCTGCGCAGGAAGAGCGTCACCTGAACGACGTGCGCGAAGTCCATGTCGGCCGCCTTGAGCACCGCGCCGATGTTGTCCAGGATCTGCGTCGTCTCGTCCTCGATGTCGCCCTCGATCATGCCCCCCGTCTCCGGGTCGAGCCCGATCTGACCGGACACGTAGAGCGTGTCCCCGACCAACAGCCCTTGGCAGTACGGGCCGATGGCGGGCGGGATGTTGGCGGCCTTGATTCGTTCGCGGCGCGTGGGCTCGTCTGCCATCAGGTACGTGTGTTGCGAGGCCCGAAACTGCAGATCTGACCCCGGCAGACGGGCGAAGATGAGGACAACTCCCGGTGGAGGTCTGACGCCACACGCTCTCCACAGCGTCGTCGCGGTGCGGTCACGTCGTCCTCGAGGGCGGGCCCTACCTTTCGGTCGTTCCTGCCCCCTCCGCCCGTGAGCCGCCATGGCCGCGTGCTCGTCGCCATGAGCGGCGGCGTCGACTCGTCTGTTGCAGCCGGCCTCTTGCACGAGGCGGGCTACCAGGTCGTGGGCGTGACCATGAAGACGTGGGACTACGAGACGTCGCTCGGCGGGTCCGGCGTGTCGCGGAAGCAGTCGGGCTGCTGCTCGCTCGACGACATGAACGACGCCCGCGCCGTCGCCGTCCGTCTGGGCGCGAGCCACACCGTCGTCGACATCCGGGACGAGTTCGGCGGATGGGTGATCGACCGGTTTGCGAGCGACTACCTCGAAGGCCGGACGCCCAACCCGTGCGTGCTGTGCAACACGCACATCAAGTGGGCCGCGCTCATGAAGCGGGCCGATGCGCTCGGTTGCGACCACATCTCGACGGGCCACTACGCCCAGGTCCGAGAGAAGGACGGACGGCACATCGTCAGCCGTGGTGTCGACGACACCAAGGATCAGTCGTACGTGCTGTGGGGCGTCGCGCAGGAGCACCTCGCGCGGACCCTGTTTCCGCTCGGCGGCTTGGAGAAGACCGAGATCCGGCGGCTCGCGTCCGAGATGGGCATGGAGCACGTCGCCGGCAAGAAGGACTCGTACGAGATCTGTTTCGTCCCCGACGACGACTACCGCGGCTTCCTGTCGCGCCGCCACGATCTGGCCGCCCTCGAGGGCGGAAAGTTCGTCCACGTCGCGACCGGCGAGACCTTGGGCACGCACGCCGGCTACCCGTTCTACACCGTCGGGCAACGCCGCGGCTTGGGCATCGCGCTGGGCGAGCCGGCCTACGTGGTCCGCATCGAGCCCGAGACCAACACCGTCGTCATCGGCTCCGCGGCCGACCTCGAGGGCCGAACCCTCCGCGCCGACGGCGTCGTCTGGGGCGCGCGAGCCGGCCTCGAGGGCGAGACC
>NZ_JBARYR010000437.1:0-13648 GCF_049648075.1 Rubrivirga sp.
CGTCGGCGACGTGGCCAAGGATGGCGCAGTCGGCGAAGACGTTTTTCGAGACGCACGACGGGTCGATCTCGACGTGGATGACCTCGGCATGGGGCGCCCACGCCTCGAGCTTGCCCGTCACGCGGTCGTCAAAGCGCGCGCCGATGGCGATCAGCAGGTCGCAGTTCTGAACCGCCATGTTGGCCCAGTACGTCCCGTGCATCCCCAACATGCCGAGCGACAGCTCGTCGTTCTCCGGGAAGCTGCCCAGGCCGTGGAGTGTCGTCGTGACCGGGATCCGAGCCTTGCGAGCCAACGCGGTGAGGTGCTCCGTCGCGTTGCCCGAGATCGTCCCGCCGCCGACGTAAAACAGCGGGCACTGAGACGCCGCGATCATTTTGGCCGCGCGCTCGATCTTGGCCGGCTGCGGCGGGTGCTCGTAGGCATACCCGCGAATTTCGACCGAGTCGGGGTACTCGAACGGCGTCTCCTCGACCAGGATGTCCTTGGGCAAGTCCACCACGACCGGTCCCGGTCGTCCGGTCCGTGCGATGTGGTACGCGGCCTTGATGGTCGGCGCCAGGTCCGCCGCGGATCGCACCTGGAAGCTGTGCTTCGAGACCGACCGCGTCACGCCCATCGTGTCGACCTCCTGGAACGCGTCGCCGCCGATCAGCGGGACCGCGACCTGGCCCGTGAACACGACCATCGGGATCGAGTCGAGCATCGCGTCGGCAATGCCGGTCACGGTGTTGGTCGCGCCCGGACCGCTCGTGACGAGCACGGTGCCGACTTTGCCGGTCGCCTTGGCGTAGCCCTCGGCCGCGTGCGTGCCGGCCTGCTCGTGGCGCACCAGGATGTGCTGAAACGACGGCTGGAGCTGAGCAAACGCGTCGTAGATCTTGATGATCGCGCCGCCCGGGTGGCCGAACACGAACTCGACGCCCTCGGCCTCCAAGCTGCGCACGAAAATGTCGGCGCCGGTCAGGACGGGAGCCTCGGCAGCCGGCGCCTGAGAGGCGGTCGGCGTGGCGCGGTGGGCCGGGCGTGGGGGAGCGAGCGTAGACATGGCGTGCGACCTCGAGGTCGAGGGGCTAGACCGTCGGGGTCGTGGGAGAGGAGGGTGTCTTCGAGGTCGAGCCGTCGCCGCCGGGCGCGACCTCGAGGTCGGGCATCCGCAGGACGGCGCCGTCGGAGGCGGACGTGACGAAGTGGGCGTAGCGGCCGAGCCAGCCCGACCGGATCTTGGGCACGAACGGCGGGCGCAAGGCCAGCCGACGCGCGATCTCGTCGTCGGAGACGAGCAGTGTCAGCTCGCCCTCGAGGATGTCGATTCGGATCCGGTCGCCGGGCTCGACGGCACCGATCGCGCCGCCGGACGCCGCCTCGGGCGAGACGTGGCCGATGCTCAGCCCGCGCGTGGCGCCGGAAAAGCGTCCGTCCGTAATCATGGCAACCGACGTGTCGAGCCCCATCCCGGCGAGCGCCGAGGTGGGCTGCAACATCTCGGGCATCCCCGGTCCGCCCTTCGGTCCCTCGGTGCGGATCACGACGACCTCGCCGGGGACCACGTCCCCGCCCATGATGCCGGCGACTGCGTCGTCCTGGGACTCGAAGATGCGGACCGGCCCCTCGAACGTCAGCATGTCCTCGATGACGGCGCCGCTCTTGACGATGGCCCCCTCCGGCGCCAGGTTGCCATAGAGGACGGCCAGGCCGCCCGTCTCACGGAACGCGTTCTCGACCGAGTGGATGATGTCGGGCCGCTTGTTCTCGGCGGCCTCCAAGGTGGCGCGCAGCGGCCCGGCGACGGTCGGGCGGTCGGCGTGGATGGCGCCGGCTCGGTCGAGTTCGGCCAAGATGGCCGGGATGCCGCCCGCGGCCTCGACGTCCTCCATGTGGACGTCCGGCGTCGAGGGCGAGACCTTGCACAGGTACGGCGTCTTGGAGGAGATCTCCGCCACGCGGCGCAGGTCGTACGGGATCTCGGCCTCGCGTGCGGCGGCGAGCAGGTGCAAGACCGTGTTGGTCGAGCCGCCCATCGCCATATCGAGGGCGAACGCGTCGTCGAACGCCTCGACCGTCGCGATGTCGCGCGGCTTGAGGTCCTCGTCGACCAACTCCACGACGCGGCGCGCGGCGTTGCGGGCGAGTTCGCGGCGGCGCGGGTCGGTCGCCAGGATGGAGCCGTTGTAGGGGAGCGCCAGGCCGAGCGCCTCCATCAGGCAGTTCATCGAGTTGGCCGTGAACATGCCCGAGCACGACCCGCACGTCGGGCACGCCAGCGTCTCGATCTCCAACAACTGCGCGTCGTTGATCTCGCCCGTCTGGTGCCGCCCGACGCCCTCGAAGACGCTCACCAAATCGATCTTCTCGCCGCTCGGCAGGCGCCCGGCCGCCATCGGCCCGCCCGACACGAACACGGTCGGGATGTTGAGGCGCAGCGCGGCCATCAACATGCCCGGAACGATCTTGTCGCAGTTCGGGATGCAGACCATCCCGTCGAGCCAGTGCGCCGCGGCGACGGTCTCGACGCTGTCCGCGATCAACTCGCGCGATGGCAGCGAGTAGCGCATCCCGATGTGGCCCATCGCGATCCCGTCGTCGACGCCGATCGTGTTGAACTCGAACGGGACGCCACCCGCCGCGCGGACGGCGTGCTTGACCACCTTCCCGAACGACTGCAAGTGCACGTGCCCCGGGATGAGGTCGATGTACGAGTTGCAGACGCCGATGAACGGCTTGTCGAAGTCGTCGTCGGACTGGATCTGGCCGGTCGCGCGGAGCAGGCTCCGGTGCGGAGCCCGTTCCCAGCCGGCCTTGACGGTGTCGCTGCGGCGTGTCATCGTTCGCGGGGAGTCGTCCTCGAGGACGCGGGTTTGGCTCCGACCTCGAGGTCGGGCGCGGTCACGCGGGGTCGAAGGACGCCATGATGCCCTCCTGGACGAAGTCGCCTTCCTGGGGGCGATCGTTGTCGAGCCCGTTCCGGGCCTCGATGTACGCCTCGGCCGAGGCACGCAGGATGTCCGTCGAGGTCGCCTTGCCTTGCGCGAGCGCGGGGCCGTCCGAGACGACGACGAGCGCTTCGCCCTGAGCGTCGGCGGCGCCGGTCAGCGCGCGGATCGTGTACGACTCCAAGCGGTGCGGGCGGCCGGCGGCGCCGTCGAGGGCGCGGTAGATCGCGTCGACCGGCCCGTCGCCGGTCGCAGTCTCGACGCGGAGCTCGCCGGTCGCGCCGATTAACAGGGTGACCTCGGCCTGGGGCGGCTCGGTCGTGCTCGTCGTCACCGTCAGGCTGGCGAGCGTAAAGGGAGTAGCGGAATCGGTCATCGTAGCAGGGTTTGCAATCAGGTGGAGGTCGGCGTCGTAGATCTCTTTCTTGCGGTCGGCGAGGGCGACGAATCGCTCGTAGACCGCGTCTCGGTCGGCGTCCGCGACCTCGAGGCCGAGACGGTCGAGCCGGGAGAACAGGCCGTGGCGGCCGCTGTGGCGGCCCAGGCGGATGGACTCGGCATCGGCACCGACGTCGCCGGCGCTCATGATCTCGTAGGTCTCGCGGTTCTGGAGCACGCCGTGCTGGTGGATGCCGGCCTCGTGCGCGAAGGCGTTCGAGCCGACGACGGCCTTGTTGGGCGCGACCGGAAAGCCGGTCACAACAGCGACCAACCGGCTCGCCTCGCCCAGCGTCTCGGTGTTCAGACCGTGCGTCACGCCGTACTGATCAGCGCGGACGCGCAAGGCCATCGCGACCTCCTCGATGGAGGCGTTTCCGGCCCGTTCTCCGAGGCCGTTGATCGTCACCTCGACCTGCCGGGCTCCAGCCTCAACGCCAGCAAGCGTGTTCGCGACGGCGAGACCGAGATCGTCGTGGCAGTGCGTCGACAGGATGGCGCTCGGTCCTGCGCACGTCCGGGCAGCCTCGAACAGCGCCGCGTAGCTCGAGGGCGTGCAGTAACCGGTCGTGTCCGGGATGTTGATGGTCGTGGCCCCGGCCTCGACGGCGGTCGAGACGACGTCGCACAAGAACCCGTGGTCGGTGCGCCCCGCGTCCTCGGCGCTGAACTCGACGTCGTCGGTGTACTCGAGCGCCTGGGCGATCGCGTCGCGCGTCATCGCCAGGATGCTCTTGCGCTGCTCCCGAAGTGTGGCGCCGAAGCGCGGCGCGCTGAACTTGGCCGCGATGTGGATGTCGCTCGTCGCGATGAACGTGTGGATCCGGGTCCGTTTTCCGCCCCGAAGAGCGGCGCCGGCGGCCTCGATGTCGCCCGACTTGGCGCGGGCCAGCGCGCAGATGACCGGGTCCTCGTCCCCGAGGGCGGCGACGATCTCGCGGACGGCCTCGGCCTGCTGGGGCGACGAGACCGGGAAGCCGGCCTCGATGACGTCCACGCCCAACGCGGCCAGCACCCGGGCGATCTTGAGCTTGCCGTCCAGCGTCATCGCGGCGCCGGGCGACTGCTCGCCGTCGCGCAGGGTGGTGTCGAAGAAGGTGACGCGGTCGGTCATCGGTCTAGGCAGGTGTAGGAACGGACTCGAGGACGGCCTGGGCGACGGCGTGGCCAACCGCTGCGGTACCGGCGGAGCCGCCGAGATCGGGTGTGACTGTCCCGGCCTCGAGGGCGGAGTCAACAGCGCGGCGGACGGCAGCGGCGGCCTCGCTCTCGTCCAGATCGTCGAGCAGCATGGCCGCGCTCAGGATGGCGGCAATGGGGTTGGCCACGTCTCGGCCCTCGAGGTCGGGCGCGGACCCGTGAACCGGCTCGAACAGGCCGACGTCTCCGCCGACGCTGGCGGACGGCAGCAGGCCCAGCGTGCCCGGCAGCGTCGCGGCGAGGTCCGAGAGGATGTCGCCGAACAAGTTGCCGGTCACGACGACGTCGAAGGCGCGCGGGTCGCGGACGAGTTGCATCGCCGCGTTGTCGACGTACAGGTGGTCGACCTCGAGGTCGGAATACTCCTCTTGGTGCAACCGGGCCACCGTCTCGCGCCACAGCGCCGACGACGCCAGCACGTTCGCCTTGTCGACCGACGTCACGCGGCCCCGGCGCCCTCGCGCCGTCTCGAACGCGACGCGCGCGATCCGCTCGACCTCGAGGACGGAGTACGCCATCACGTCGGACGCGTGGTCCCCGGTGCGCTCGTGAGCGCCGAAGTAGATGCCACCCGTGAGTTCTCGAACGATCAGCAAGTCCGTTCCTGCGACGATCTCGGAGCGCAGCGGCGATCGCTCGGCCAACACGTCTGGCACCGTGACCGGGCGCAAGTTGGCGAATACGCCCAGCTCTTTGCGTAACCGGAGCAGCCCGCGCTCGGGGCGCTTGGCGGCCTCGATGCCGTCCCACGCCGGTCCGCCGACGGCGCCTAGGAAGACTGCGTTGGCCCCGTGAGCAGCCTCGAGGGTGGACGCCGGCAGTGGGTCGCTAGACGCGTCGATGCCAGCGCCGCCGACCGGGTGCTCCGCCGTCGTCAGCTCAAACCCAAACGCGCGCGCGGCGGCCTCGAGGACGACCTCGGCTTGCCGAGTCACCTCGGGGCCGATTCCGTCGCCCGGCAAGAGGGCCACCGTGTAGGCGTGTTGCTGCATCGGGGGGACTTGGGTTCGACCAACCCAAGAGATTCCGCGTGTGCGTCGAGAGTCGGTCTTCGGGGTCAGCCTCCTACGAGGAGGCCAATAAGAAGGAGGACCGAGAGGACGGCGGCGGTGACCCCATCCGCCAAACGGCGGGCATCGAGGACGGTGGGACGGAGAGCGAGTGCGATCACCAGAGACGCCTCTTTGAAGGCGCGTTGAATATGGTCCGCAGGTTAGACGCGGGCTGGAGCGTCTGCAATGGCCTCCCCGAACCTGGAAGCCCTTCCAATGAAGAAGGATTGGTGAACACGATCAGATTTTGGGGTCGCCGTGCCCGCCCGCCACTCACGAGACGGCCTTCGCCCGCCCGCTCCGTCCTCGTCCTCGAGGACGAGCGCCGTCCTAGAACACGCTGACGAGCAACGTCCCGACGCCGGCGCCGAGGAGGGCTAGGGAGACCCCAAGGCAGATCCGCGCGAACCCGGTCCGGCCACGGCCGAGTTCGAGGCCGTTGAGGAACAGGTCCTGGCCGACCACCGAGAGAACGGTTGCCGCCGCGAACAAGGCGACGGCGAACCCGAGCTGGTCGTCCGACCCGAGGTACCCCGCTTGCAGAAGCGCGAGCGTGCCGCCGGCCGCCGTGAGCAGCAGCGTCCCGACACGCCTGAACTGGTCAAACTGGAGCTGGTAGGCGAGACCCGGCGGGACGTCCTCGAGGACGCGGTCGGGATCGCGACTCGGCTCGGCCGGGCCGTGCGGCCGGAACGCTTTCGTCCTCGAGGTCGATGTCGTGGCCGCCCTCCACTACGCCGAGACTCTGCGGGCGGCCTCGACGATGGCCTCGACGGTGATGCCGAGGTCGTTCAGCGCCTGCGCGCCGGGCGCACTCGTGCCGAACCGGTCGATCGCGATCGTCTCGCCGTCGAGCCCGACGAACCGCCCCCACCCGACGGGCGACGCCGCCTCGACGGCCACACGCGCACGCGTCGAGGACGGAAGCACGGACTCGCGGTAGGCGTGGTCCTGCTCGAAGAACAGCCGGTCGCACGGGACCGAGACCACGCGTGCGCCGCCACCGATCTGCCTTTTGGCCTCCATCAACAACCCGACCTCGGAGCCGGACCCGATCAGGATCACTTCCGGCTCGCCGTCCGAGTCCGCCACGACGTAAGCGCCCTTCGCGACGCCGTCGGCCGCCATCGAGGCCGTGCCCTCCATCGTGGGAAGTGCTTGACGGCTGAGCGCGAGCGCCGTCGGCCGGCCGGACTCGAGGGCGACGCGCCACGCGGCGGCCGTCTCGTTCGCGTCGGCAGGGCGGATGACGAGCAGGCCCGGGATCGCGCGGAGGCCCGTGAGCTGCTCCACCGGCTGGTGCGTCGGGCCGTCCTCGCCCAGACCGACCGAGTCGTGCGTGAACACGTGGACGACGGGGGCACCCATCAGAGCGCCCAGCCGGATCGCCGGCTTCGAGTAGTCGCTGAAGATCAGGAACGTGCCGCCGTATGGGCGGATGCCGCCATGCAGCGCCATCCCGTTCATGGCCGCCGCCATGCCGTGCTCGCGGATCCCGTAGTGGACGTAGCGGCCCTCGGGCGTCGCGTGCTGGAAGTCCGTCATGCCCTTGGCGAACGTCTTCACCGACGGTGTCAGGTCCGCCGAGCCGCCGACCAACTCCGGCAGCGTGCTCGCGATCGCGTCCAGCACCTTTCCACTCGCCGCCCTCGAGGCCATTCCCTTGGCGTCGGCGGGGAAGGAGGGGAGCGCGTCGGTCCAGCCGTCGGGGAGCGCGCCCTCGATGCGGCGCTGGAGCTCCGCGCCTGTTTCGGGCTCGGCCTCGAGGATGGCGTTCATTCGGCCCTCCCAGTCGCACTGCTCCTCGGAGCCACGGAAGGCCTGCTCGTGGAACAGCGTCGTCGCGTCGTCGGAGACGTAGAACTCCTCGAGAGGGAGTCCCAAGTTTTCCTTGGTCGCCTTGATCTCGTCGTCGCCGATGGCGTCGGAGTGGACCGTGTGCTGGCCGGCCAGGTTCGGCGAGCCGTACCCGATGACGGTGCGGACCTCGAGGAAGGACGGCTTGTCCGTGACGCCCTGCGCGGCCTCGATGGCAGCGGCGACGGCGTCGTTGTCGTGACCGTCGATGTCGCGGATCACGTGCCAGCCCAGCGCCTCATACCGGTCGGAGCGGTTCTCCGTGAACGAGAGCTCCGTGTCGCCGTCGATCGAGACGTGGTTGTCGTCGTAGAGCACGATGAGCCGCCCCAGACCCAGGTGCCCGGCGAGCGACGACGCCTCGTTTGTGACGCCCTCCTGTAGGTCACCGTCCGAGGCGATCACGTAGGTGTAGTGGTTCACGACCTCGAGGTCGCCGGTGTTAAACCGGGCCGCCAAGTGCGTCTCCGCCATCGCCATGCCGACGGCGGTCGCGAGCCCCTGGCCCAGCGGCCCCGTCGTGGTCTCGACGCCCGGCGTGTGGTGGACCTCCGGGTGGCCCGGCGTCTTCGAGTTGAGTTGCCGGAACTGCTCGAGATCGTCGAGCGACACGTCGTAGCCGCTCAGGTGGAGCAGGCTGTAGATCAGCATCGAGCCGTGCCCGGCCGAGAGCACGAACCGGTCCCTGTCAAACCACTGTGGGTCCTTGGGGTTGTGCTTGAGAAACCGCGTCCACAGCACTGTCGCGGCGTCCGCCATGCCCATTGGCAGGCCCGGGTGTCCGGAGTTGGCCTTCTCGACGGCGTCGATGGTCAGGCCGCGGATCGTGTCGGCAGCCACCTTCTCGAGTCTGGCTCTCTCCTCGGCGGTACGGTCGGGTGCAGCGGTGGAGGTGTCGGACATCGAGGGCGGGGGAGAAGTGAGGCCAAGCTACGAGGAGGGGTCAAATTCGATCCCTCAACGGTGGTCTGCGGGGTTGGCGCCACCGGCCGGGCCTCCCGAGCGGAAGTAATTGCTTGCTCGTCCTTAAGAACGTTGTCATCGAACCGAACACCGAAGGGAATGCCGCCTGCCCCAAGCGTTTTCCATCTGCGATGAGAACGGCTGAGACCCCGATAAACTCTGAGGAACCCCCGAGCGACGTTGGCTCGCGGCTCCTCCACATCCTCTCGGCGTTCATCCCCGAGCGCGACCTCGACCGGATGGACCTTATCCGGATACGGCTCTACGTCGCAATGTCGATTCTCGTCGGGGCCAACGCCGGGATGTTTGCGGTTCTTCACCACGTCCACCACCTCGCCGGCACCAGCTACGCGGTGGTCCAGGTTCTCACCGTGATTTGTGGCCTGAGTCTGTCATTCCCTCTGCTTCTCCGGGTTGGACTTCCCTTTCGCATTCTGGGACCGGCGTTTATAGTGTTCTTCGAGGTCTCCTTGTTTGCGATCGCATGGTTCGATGGCGGGATCCGCTCGGGGGCCGTGTTCTGGATGGCGATCGTGCCACTAATTGCGGGATGCCTCGGAGGTGGACGGGTCGGGGCGTCGATAGCGCTGATGTCGGTCGTGAGCGGGGTCACTTTGTTCGCTGTCGGCGCAGGAGGGTATGAGTTCTCTCAATCCCTGTCCGCTGCGGATGCCTCGGGGCACTACCTCCTCAACTTCCTGAGCGCAGCCGTCGTCGTCGGTGTCCTATCGGTTCTTTACGAGGGGCCGATCGTGCGGCAGCTTCATAGCGAGCTCCACGCGCGCCGCGAGGCCCAGGACCAAGCAGAGGCAGCGACCCGGTCGCAAAGCGCGCTGCTTTCCAACTTGAGCCACGAGTTCCGAACGCCGCTGACGGCCGTCTTGTCTGGGGCCGAGATCCTGCGCGAAGAGGCCGACGCCCTGGATCGTCCCATCCTCGAATCAATGGAGCGAGGCGCGCGTCGCCTCATGGTCACCCTCGAGGACGTGATCGACCTGAGCCGGGTCAACGGGGGACACGTCGCTGAGCGTGAGTCCGTTGAAATTGACGTGCTCGTGCGTGATGCCGTCGCTCCGTTCGCGACCGAGGCGATCAAGAAGGGGCTCGCGTTCGAGGTCCAGGGAGAGCCCGCGACCGCTCTTGCCGCCGGCACTCCCTGCGACGGATCTTGTCGGCCCTTGTCGACAACGCCATCCGGTTTACCGAAGCCGGTACGATCGTCGTTTCGTTCGGAGCGGTGGCTGGCGGGGCCGTCTTGTGTGTGACCGATACTGGGGTGGGGATGACGGAAGAGTTTGCCCAGCGGGCTCCTGAGCCCTTTCTCCAGGCGTCCCAGGGACACGCACGGACGCACGAAGGTCTCGGCCTCGGGCTCACGCTGGCGGTCCGGCTCACCGATGCGATAGGCGGCGCTCTGTCGATCCAGAGCGCGCCCGGCCTGGGCACCACGGTCCGTGTCGAACTTCCGACGGCCTCGAGGACGGAGCGCCCCACACGGGACGCCCTCGAGGTCGCCGCCTCGCTCCAGCCGTTGGGCTACTCCCCAGTCGTAGCAAGGGCTTAATAATTCGAGCTATCCGTCGAAACCTCGGAGATGGTCCCAACCCTGTATCTGTGAGGTCTCGTACCTTCCGTCTCTCCTCCCTCATCGGCTGGTTCGTTCTTGGGGAGCGGACCCGCCTCGAGACCTTTCGGTACCGGTTCTTTGTGATCGGGTCGTGGGCGATCGCGGCCGTGGTGGCACTGATCACGGTGGTGTACGCGAAGACACCTGGTGTTGAAATCGTTGCCGTCGCCTCATTCGCGTTCCTGATCATCCCCGCGATTGGACTGCCGTTCCTGCTTCGGGTAGGCGTGTCTCTGGAGCTTTTGAGTGTCGCGTTGGTCGTCATCATCCAGGCGGCGCTCGCGTTCTCGGCGTTCTTGGACCGAGGGCTTCACGACGTGGCCCTGCTGTGGCTGGTTGCGACGCCCCTGTTCGCGGCATTCGTCGCCGGTCCCAAAACGGGAATCGCCATCGCGTTTACGGCCGCCATCGCAGGAGGGAGCGTTCTCGTCGGGACCGAGATGGGCTACGTCTTTCCGCTGCTGATGTCGGAGACGGCGGCGAACCGGTACTTCATCGCCAACTTCGTCATCGTTAGCGGCTTCGTAGCGGCTCTCGCGTGGGCGTACGAGGGGCCGATCTCCAAGTACCTCCGCGACCTGGCGAGAAACCTCGAGGAGACCAACGAGGAGCTTCGTCAGGAACTGGAAGGTCGTCGCAAAGCCCAGCATGCGGCCGAGGCGGCCAGCCGGGCGAAAGACGCCCTTCTCGCCAACCTCAGCCACGAGTTCCGGACCCCGCTGACGGCGATCGTGAGCGGGGCCGAAGTGCTCGACCTCGAGGCCTCCGACGACGACCGCGTCGTCATCGACTCGATGCACCGGGGAGCTCACCGGCTCCTCGCGACGCTAGACGGCGTCTTGGACCTGACCCGGCTGGAAGGAGGGAACGCCGACCTCGAGGTCGAGCCCGTCAACGCCGGAGCCATCGTGCGTACGGTCGCGAGTCGGTACGAGAAAGAGGCTTCTGCCAAGGGCATCGAGTTGCATGTGGTCGCGCCAGATGTGCACGCACGAGCAGACCAGGCGGCTCTGGAGCGCGTCGTCACGGCCCTGACCGACAACGCGATCCGGTTTACCGTGCGCGGATACGTCGGGTTGGGGGTCGCCCTCGAGGGCGAGGCCGTCCAGGTGGTCATCGCGGACACGGGGATCGGCATGACGCCTGAGTTCGCATCGACCGCCTCGGAGCCATTTCAACAAGCCTCAGAAGGACACGGGCGGTCACACGAGGGACTCGGCTTGGGGTTGGCGATCGCTCGAGGGCTGGCCGAGTCGATGGGCGGCCGGCTCGAGATCGATTCCGAGCCGGGGCGTGGGACGACGGTGACGGTGACGTTGCCTGTGGCTCGACCTGTGGACCAGGGTCCCGGTGCGGCCCTGGCTCGACCTCGATCGAAGCCCACACGCGGCGAGACGGCGGTGTAACCCAGCTTGCGCTTGGCGCGTCCTTTGGGCTCGCGTCTCATGTCCGCCATGCGCTCGATTCTCCTCGCCCTCGTTCTCGCCTCGCCGCTCGCGGCCCAGCCCTTCGGCCCGTCCAACACAGAGGGTCTATTCGTCCACCTCGCCCTCGATGCGCAATCGCTCTTTTACAACGAGGACGACTTCGACCAGGACGACTCCGGCGGAGGGATCTCAGTCAGGCTCGGATACGGGTTTTCGCCGGTGTTCACGCTCTACCTCGGGGTGTCGGGCGCGACGGTCGACGGCGACACGAATGGCGTGATCCGCGACGAGTACCGGTTCGCGGCCGGCGAGATCGGCGCGCGTCTCAATCTGAACCGGGGGAGCGCGTGGCGGCCGTACCTCGATGTATCGCTCCGAGGCGTGACCGCGTCGGACGACGACGTCGAGCTCGAGTTCACGGGCGGCGGCGTCGCGTTTGGCGGCGGGCTGGCTTACTTCGTGAGCCCGACGGTCGCCCTCGATGCGGCGGTGCGGATCGGCGGCGGCGAGTTTAGCGAGGTCGACTTCGGCGTGATCGCGTTCGACCTCGAGGAGTCTGGCTACGGCGAGGGGCGGTTCTCGCTCGGGATCACGGCGTACCCGTTCCGCTAGGGACATTGCGCCCTCGATGTCGGCTCGGCCTCGAGGACCCCGTCGCTAGGCCGTCGTCGCGGCGGCCCAAGCGCGCCACTCGTCCTCAAGGGCGTCCGGGTCGATGCCCTCAGCCTCGAGGGCGGCCCGCGTCGTCGCGCCTTGGAGGACGTGGTTGACGAGTCGGCCGAACACGCGTGGGCCGTACCGACCGGCTAGGTAGCGCGTGAGCGAGGACGACTGGGCGTAGAACAGCGTCGAGTTCTCCAGGGCCTCCATCGCCCGGCCCGAGGCCGCCATGCGGATGGGGCCGCTGCTGCCGGTCCCCTGGTCGAGCAGGCCGCTGGCGACGATGGGGTGGTCCATCGTCAGGAACGTGTCGAACGGGATCAACTCGCCGAGGTGGCGGGCGAGCACAGCGTCCCGGTTCCGAACCACGCGCGGGATCTCGCAGAACGTAGCGAACCCCTCGTCGATCCAATCGGGCAGGGCCGGGGCGCCGGAGTACGTGCGCGTCGTGTCGCGGACGAACGCGGAGCCTTGCTCGGCGACGTACGCGACGAGGAAGAAGTGGCCGGCCTCGTGGGAGAGCGGCCTGGACTGCGCGGTGGCGGTACCGACCCGCCTAACCGAGGGCGCGGCCTCGACCTCGACGGGGACGACGACCTCGAGGCCGCCGCGGCGGACGGTCACGTCGGCGGTCCCCCCGACGGGCAGCGGGGCGATGGCGCGCCGCCAGTCCTCGAGGCTCAAGACGATTTGTCCCGCGACAGCTACCACCTCGTCCTCGGACTGAAAAGGGCTCGCGTCGGCAACCGTCCCGATCACGCGCAAGGTGCCGGAGATGGCACGCAGCATCGCGCCAGCCGTGAGCAGCGCGTCGGCCGGTCCGCTAGACCCGCGGCGCGTCCAGAACGGCAGGACCTTGCGGCCGTCGTCCGGGAGGTCGAGGTCGGCGACCGAACTGGGGTCGTCGGTGACGACGACGGTTATGGGCGGCGGGGGCTCGCCGAAGGCGCTCTCGAACCGGAGCGCGGCGAACGAGACCTCCTCGATGGCGGCCTCGAGGTCGGCGGCGGTCGGCGCCCAGATCCGGGCGTAGGGACGGTCGGCTTGGAGGTAGCCGGCGGGCTGGGCCTGGGCCGTGACCGCGAGGAGGAGCAGGAGCGCGAATCGCATGGAGTTACGGGGCGTCGGTGGAGTCGATGCGGACGAAGAAGCCTCGGGTCGTGACGCGGCCTTCGCCGAGCGAGTTGAGAGCGTCTCTCGCGATGGAGTCGAGGACGGCGGGGTCCACCCCGAGCGAGTCGAGGCGGGCCTGCGCGTCGCCCTCGAGGGCGCGGACGCGGACCGCGCCAGGGCGAGCACGCACGGAGTCGAGGACGGCCTCGAGGTCGTCGCGGCTCAGCGTCGCGATCTCGCCGAGCGGTATGCCGCCGACCTCGAGGCCGGACAGGTCGCCGCCCCGGATCGAAAATGTCGAGCCACGCCGAGCGACGCGCGTCTCGGGATCGAGGCCGTCGATGCGGAACGCGTCGCCGAGGTGGAGCACACGTCGGC
>NZ_JBARYR010000438.1:0-2132 GCF_049648075.1 Rubrivirga sp.
CACGACGGCTAGGAGGCCCTCAGAGGCCGCGTGACCGTCCTGGTCATCGCCTTAGGCATGGAGAGGGGAGAGGGCTCGGATCCCACTAGAGGGCGACCCTGGGCGCCGTATGGGCGCGTTGTCGCTCCGGGGAGCGTGCCACGACGACCTCCGCCCTCGAGGACGGTGCCTGCTTCGGTTAGACGGCCTGGGCGGCGGTCTGCTCGCGCCAGACCTCGAGGAGGGCTTCGCGGAACGACGTCCGGTACACGATCGAGGACGGGTCGGCCTTACGCGAGTACGCGTCGAGGCGGTCGCGGGCGTCGGCCTCGAGGGCGGCGCGGTCGGCGTCGGTGCGGGCGCGCCACCACGACCGGAAGGCGCGGTCGTCAGAGGTCTCGTCGCCGACGCCCGCGTAGGGCTGGGCGGGTTGGGACGACAGATTGAGGGTCGTCTGTTCGCCGGGCGCGGTCTCGCCGTCGGTCTTTTTGCGGATGTGGAGCCGGACGGCGGTGGGCGTGCGGCCTTCCTTGAGGACGTCGTAGGTCACGACGTGGTCGGTGTGGCGACCGATCTCCTTGACGGCCTGGTCCAAGATCCGGCGCTTGAAGTCGTAGAACCGAGGGTACTTGGCGGCGACGTCGAGCGTCTCGCGGAGGTCGTCGAGGGGGATGGTCCGGTGGCCGATGTCCTGGAACTGCATCGCCATCTCGTAGATGCGGACCGAGTAGGGCGACTGGAAGCGCAGGACGTGGCCCAGGATGTAGCGCGTGAAGCGGCGCTTGAGCTGGAGCAGGAACGGCCGCATGTCCGGGTTGAACCGGGCGTTGATGTGGCCGGGGTGGGGCTCGACGTAGGAGAGGAGGTTGTAGCCGCGCCAGCGTCCGGCGTCGGTGCGGACGAAGATCTTCTGGTCGAGCAGGACCTCGGCGGCCTCGGCCGCGCGCTCGTAGTAGGCCTTGCCCGACAGGCCGGACCGGTCGACCAGGTCGGCGATGTCGATGCGCTGGGTGCCGAAGTCCTCGTCGCTGGGCTCGAGCTGGGCGATCATCAGCAGGATCATCCGCTGCTGGAGGGCGGTCCAGTCGTAGCGGGCGTTGATGAGGTCGTTCGACTTGACGACCCAGTCACGGCGGGCGACGGTCATGGCGCGGGGGGACGCAGGTGACGCTCACGTTACGGGTTCGAGGTCGCCGTGTCGAGGGCGACCCTCAATCTGTCGTTCGGGGGCGGTCATGGGGGCGCAATGGGGGCCGTATTCGCAGGTTCGACCCTCAATCTGTCGTTCGAGGAAGCTGAAACGGACCCTCAATCTGTCGTTCGAGAACGAGCGACCCTCAATCTGTCGTTCGGGAGCAGTCATGGGGAGGAATTGGGAGCACTGGGCGTCGATTCGACCCTCAATCTGTCGTTCGGGCTGGACGACCCTCAATCTGTCGTTCGGGGAGTGTCCTGACCCTCAATCTGTCGTCTGAACACCCTCAATCTGTCGTTCGAAAGTCCTCAATCTGTCGTCTTTGACCCTCAATCTGTCGTCTGAACACCCTCAATCTGTCGTTCGAGGAGCTTGCATCTTATTGCGCCCCAACGAGATGCGCCGAGTCCCAAAGCATTCAATGTATTCAAAGCCTACAAAGAACAAAGGGGAGGAGGGTTTACAAGAGACCCTTGCCGTTCGCTCTCAGTCGGCTGGGGCCGAGCCGATGTGATGCCGGTATAGGGGAGGGGAGACCTACGACGCGTCGAGCGGACTCACCACGCCTCGGACACCGCGATCGAGCACGTGGGTGTACACCTCGGTCGTCCGCACGTCCGAGTGGCCGAGGAGCTCCTGGACCGTCCGGATGTCAGCCCCCCGCTCGAGCATGTGCGTCGCGAAGCTGTGCCGGAGTACGTGCGGGCTCACCGGCCGGTCGACGCCGGCTGCGAGCGCGGCCCGACGGACGGCCTTCTGGACCCCGCTCGGGCCGAGGTGGTGGAGCCGGAGCTTGCCTGTTCTCGGGTCGACCGACGGGCGGCGGGCGCAGAACACGTAGCGCCAGCCCCACTCCGTCGCCGCGGCCGGGTACTTGGCCCCGAGCGCGCCGGGCAGGCTCACGGCGGCCGTCCCCTCGGCGACGGCCCGGTCGTACCTCGCACGCTCGGCCTCGAGG
>NZ_JBARYR010000439.1:0-5840 GCF_049648075.1 Rubrivirga sp.
GCGCTCTTGCGCGTGGACGAAGCCGAGCGCCCGGGCCGCGTCGGCCCGCGTCGACGCCGTGATCGTCGGGATGCCGGCGGCGTCGCGCTCGACGGTCACGTCGGCGGTAAGACCCGGGAGCGGCTGCTCGCCCTCGAGGTCGGGGACGCTCGCACGCAGGGTGGTCCACACGCCGACGGCGCCCAGAAGCACTACGGCGATGACGATGAGGACGATGAGGAGGAGCGCGCGCTTCATGGCGAGGCATGGGGAGGGACCGGATCGAACGTAAGGGCGTTTACGATGCCCACACCCGCGTCCAGCCATGCCGACCCGAAACGTGTACCACGTCGTCCCGAGCGACGACCGCTGGGGCGTCCGTCTCGCCGGATCACCGACGTTGTCGTACGAGGTCGACGACCGCGACGACGCCCTCGAGCGCGCCGTCGGCTACGTCCGTCAGCTCGGCAGCGGCCGGATCGTAGTGCATGGGGAGACGGGCCAGATCGAGACGGTCCACAACTACGACAGCCTGCCGTCGTCGCCCTCGAGGTCGCCCGAGTGGGCGGAGACGTTGCTCTCGACGCCGGTCTTAATCGGCGTCGGCGCCGCGGCCCTCATCGCGTTCGGCTACGGACTGTCACGCCGGGGATGAAGGTGATCGGCCTGCGGCTGGTCTCTCGAGACGGCCACGACGACGCTGGGCATGTCCGCGCCGACCTCGAGGCCGCCGCCTTTCACCTCGTTGGCGCGGTGACTCGTCACCCGCGCGGCGGTTGGCTCGTAAGCCTAGAGGTCGAGCCAGACGTCGACCTCGACGCGCTCGGTCGCGCCCTCGAGGACGCCGGCTACCGGGCCGCCTTCGGCTAGGGCGCGTCCGTCGAGTCCGGCACGAGCCTCGGCATGGCCATCCGGCGCTCGGTCTCTTGCGCCTCGACCTGGGTTTGGATGTCGTCGTTGTCCCATCCTCGCGTGATTAGGAACGTCGCGAGGACGGAGAGGCCCAGCATCGCGGCGGCGAAGACGGCGACGAACGTTCGGGTCTGGGAGCGAGAGAGCGGCATCGAGGTCGGGGCAGTCACGCTCAGTACGTCCACGTCGGGCGCGGGTGCCGCCGCTTCTGTGGAGCGTCCTCGAGGACGTGGCCTGCCTAGCTCAGCCGTTCGGGTCGAAGAACGGGTTGTCGATCACGATGGACTCGCGTTCCCGGCCGAGCGGGGCGGCCTCGCTCCAGCCGTCGTCGACGTAGACGAACTCGGCCTCGATGCGGAACCGCTCGGCGCGCGGGTAGCGGGACTGGTCGAAGGCGTAGTTCATCCCCGACCGCGTCCGGCGCTCGACCTCGGTCCACCGGCCGCCCTCGAGAACGGACAGCCGGAACGTGGGCACGATGTTGACGCGGAACGGTGTCCCGACCCAGCGCGGAAACGCGAACGCCCACGTCTCGCTCGGCGTCGCGACGATGCCCATATCCGGGTCGTAGGTCTTGATGGTCCCGCTGCGGCCGTACCGAACTCCCAAAGTGAAGTCGGGCGGGTCGGCGGTGAACCGATCGCCGTCGTGGCGAAGGCCGTTGTCGAGCAAGCCGAGGTCGTTCGTCGCTCGGAGGTGTCGTCCGTTTGTCTCCGCGAGTAGCGTCCGGCGGATCTCCAGGGCGTCGGCGGTCGCGGCCTCGAGGCCGAGGGACGGGTCCGTGGCGTAGTAGAAGTAGTCGAACTCGGGGAGCCAGTCGCGCTCGAGCGTCCGGCCCTGCGTCGTTCCGACCCACAGGATGGTCCACATCTCGGCCAACTCGGCGGTAAAGCGCGTGTCGTAGCTCTCGAGCCGCGCCGAGGCAAACTGCCCGGCCTCGTCCGCGACGTTGCCGGACCGGTCGGCGTGCCACACGACCTCGAGGCGCCCGTCCTCGGCGATCGAGAACAGGATCGAGACGTAGCGGTCGCCGGACAGCAGGTACTCCGCGATCTCATCGACGTCGCCCTCGATGGTCGCGCCGTTGCACCGCGCGGCCGGAGGGCGGCAGGTCTCGACCCGGGCGGCGTTGACGCGGTCGTCGGCATCGAGGGCGACGAGCTCGGGGTTGGCGTGGGCCGAGGAGCCTTGCCACCTCGCGTTCCCGCCCGCCACGTGCTCCAGGAATCCGGGCGAGATCGAGGTGCCTGCCGAGAAGTGGTACTGGCCTTCGCCGCCGTACCACAGCGACTCGGTGTTGACCTCGTTCCAGGTCACGAGCTGCGGCCGACCGTCGCACGTCCCGCAGATCCACTGCCACGGTTGGTGCTCGTTGATGGCCTGGACCTGGTTGTAGAGCCACGGCTGAAACAGAAGTTGGCCGCGAGCGCGGTGGTAGTCGCGGGGCGGCTTGACGCGGACCAGCCAGGTGCCGGTGTTCGCCATCAACCCGCTCGCCAGAGTGACCGCGCCGAACGTCGTCTCGTCCTCGACCGAGTGCCCGGCCTCGAAGCCCAAGCGGAGCCGACCGGTCGCGTCGCCCGCGCTCGGACCCGTCAGGCTCTCGAACCGAGTCCGAATCCGGTTGCCCCGCTCCGGCCACTTAGGATCGAAAAATGTCCGGTTGACCGACTCGTGCGCTTTGTACGGGTCCTCGCTGATCGACCCGTAGTACCAGAACCTCGCCTGGGCCGACTCCAGGTCGTCGCCCTCGAGGACGTGCCACGTGCTGCGGCCAAAGAGGGTCTCGGGAGATCCTCCGACGATCTGGTTGTCCGCGCGCGCTCGGTCGTCGAAAAAGCGCCCCAGGTCGAAGTCTGTTGGGCCGTAGCTGAAGTCGTCGAACACGAACCCGTAGGGGCGGGGGGCAGACGGCCTCGAGGACGGCGGGGGGTCTGAGCCTGGGCGAGTCGTGGGCTCCGACCTCGAGGCCGACGACTCCGACCTCGAGGCGAGACCGCCGCCAGATCTGGAGTCTAGGTCGGCGCGCGCCGGTCGGGATGTGCCGAGGGACTCGTCATCCGACGGGTCTGGGACAAGGCTCTGCCCCGCTGGTCGGTTCGGCGTGGCCGTCCTCGAGGTCGCGGTCACGGCGCCGGGCCGCTCAGGAGCAGGCTTGTCCGCGCAGGCCGACGCGGCGACGAGACCCAAGAGTGCGACGACAGAGCGGAGAGTCATGGGTGAGGAGCTGGCTACGGGATCGTAACGGCGCAAGACGAGGGCTAGCTCGGGGGCTGCTCCGCGCCCCAACGACGGACGAGCGCGTGGACGAATCGCAACGCCCGTTCCAGGTTCTGGACCGTGTTCCACTCGAAGCGGCTGTGGAAGTCGTGGCCGCCCGTGAACACGTTGGGGCAGGGGAGACCCTTCTCGCTCAGACGAGCGCCGTCCGTTCCACCGCGAACCGGCTCGAACTCGAGGTCGATGCCTGCCGCTTCCGCCGCCTCGAGAGCGTGCGAGATGACCCGCGAGTCGACGTCCTCGACGTAGCTCCGCATGTTCCGGTAGCTCTCCGCGATCTCGACCGTGACGCGTGAGCCCGGATGGTCCGCTTCCACCGCGGCGCCCAGGGCTCGGACCAACTCTCGCTTGGCGTCCATGCCCGCGTCCTCGAAGTCGCGGAGGAGGACCCGAACGGTCGCGCGCTCCGCTCCGCTCTCCAACGTGTGTGGGTGGAGGTACCCGGCGCGACCGTCGGTCGTCTCGGGCGCCTGGTCCGGCGGCAGCGCGGCGACGAAGGCCGCAGCGACCCGCGTCGCGTTCACCATCACGCCCTTCGCGTAGCCCGGGTGCACCCCGACGCCCTCGACGGTGACGGTCGCCTCGGCCGCATTGAACGTCTCGACATTGAGCACGTCCACGCCGGCGCCGTCCAGCGTGTACGCCACGTCGGCGCCCAGCGCCTCGAGGTCGAGCCGGTCCGTGCCCTTGCCGATCTCCTCGTCCGGCGTAAACAAGATGCGAAGCGTGGGACGAGGGGCGGGCCGCTCGCCGCGCTCGACCGCGTCGGCCTCGAGGGCGATCAGGTCCTCGACGAGCTGCATCGCGAGCGCGACGCCGGCCTTGTCGTCCGATCCCAACAGCGTGGTCCCGTCGCTCGTGATCAGGTCGTGACCGATGTGGTCCATGAGCATCGGTTGCCGAGCCGGGTCCAGATTCCCGCCCTCGAGGTCGACGACCGACCCGTCGTAGTCGGGCACGATGTGTGGGCGGACGTTCTCGCCCGGAGCGTCGGGCGACGTGTCGAGGTGGGCGACGAGCGCGACCACCGTCGGGGTCGTCCCTGGCAGCGTCGCGGTGACGTAGCCCCACTCGTCTTCGAAAGCCTCGAGGCCGAGTGTGGCGAGCTCGTCGATGAGCAGCCGCCCCAGGTCGCGCTGCCGCTCCGTGGAGGGGAACGTCTTCGAGGACGGATCGGAGGTCGTCCAGACCTCGGCATAGCGGCACAACTTCTCGGCGACGGAGGGCACGTCGGGGATCTCGCGCCAGGGGCGGGCAGCAGGCATGTCTGGGATGGGGTGGAATCGAAGGTAGGCGGTCTGGGGTGCCTTGAAGCCATGGCCCGCGGCGCCGGATCTTCGGTCCACTCCCCGTACTCCATCATGCGCGTCACGCCTCTTCTCCTCGCCCTCGTCCTGGTCGGCTGCGACAGCGGCGGCCTCGAGGCCGGCGAGCCGTTCTCGTACGCCACCGACGGCACGGACTCCGCCGTCGACGTGGTGCAGGCTCCCAACGGCGACCTCGTCGTGACCGGCTCGACCGAAGGCGTTCAGCGACCGGCCGACGGGACGCTGGCCCTGCCGACCGTTCTGCGGTTCGGCCTCGACGGAGAGCTCACGTCGGCCGAGGTCTACCGCGATCTCGGGTTCGGCTCCGTCCAGGGCGTCGCGCTGGTCGACGGAGGCCTGGCCATCGCCGTCTCTGCTGGACCGGACGACCCCGGCGCGACCGAGGTGACCGTCTACCTGACCGACGACGAAGGACGGCGCCAGAACGTGGTGCTCCGGCCCGACGCCGGCTTTACCCAGCGGAGTAACGTCCGCGTCCTCGACGACGGCAGCGTCGCCGTCGCGGTGTACGCGGCCACGGTGACGTCGCCCCAGCTGTACCTCCTCCGCCCCGACGGCACTGTGGTGTGGTCCGAGCGGCTCGCCAACGTCCAAGACATCCTCGCCCTCGAGGCCGCTCCCGGAGGGGACCTCTACGTGCTCGGTTCTGGAAGCCAGGGGAGCACGATCACCAGGGTCAGCGGGGCCGACGGGTCGGAGGTGTGGGGTGCGGTCCGGCCCTCGTCGTGGACCGCGTCGAGCCTCGCGCGGACCGCGAGCGGACTGGCCGTCCTCGAGTCGAACCCTGCCGAGGCGACCCTCCGCGTCTCTCGGTTGTGCGAGGACGGGGCGCGGCTATCGACCGCGACGGTGGTCCAGTTGGACACCGAGGGCGAGTCCTCCCGCAGCCTCAATGGAACGGCGATCGAGGCGCTCTCCAACGACCGCGTCGCCGTCGCCTGGGTCGAGTCGGGGCCGTCGTTTCAAACGCCTCCCGACGCCTACGTCGCGGTCGTCGGCCTCGAGGTCGAGTCGGCGGCGCGGTTCGGGGAGCGTGGCCGGTGGGCGGCCGTGAACGCGCTCCAGGCCCTCACCGATGGGCGGGTCGCGGCGGTAGGGGAGGCCGGCCCCGAGTTTATCGGCGGCTTCGGTGGCGACGACTTCGACGTCCGCGTCACGTTGTACGACGTCGACTAGGCTCTGTCTGGCGACTCCAGATCGGCCTGCACGTGGCCCCAGCGCCGGCTCGCCGTGTCGCGCTCCATCGCCATAGCCTGCGCGATAGCTGCTTCGCGCTCCTTGCGAGTCGACTCCGGCGATCGCGTTCGGCCCCGTCCCGAATCACCAGACAAAGCCTAGACG
>NZ_JBARYR010000440.1:0-5108 GCF_049648075.1 Rubrivirga sp.
GCTCGGACACGGTCGGCCGGGCGGCGGCGGTCGAGACAGCGCGCCTCTTCGGAGATGCCGGCACACAGGGCTTCCGTCGCGGCCTCGAGGTCGGAGGCCACCCCCGTCGCCGTCTCACGCTGACGCAAGCTGAGCGCCGCGCCCTCGGCTTCGAGGACGGTCCGGCGTGCCGTGCGGACCGCATGGGCGGACGCCGCCACGATCGCCTGGAACGCCGACGCCGACTCCCGAGCCACGCTCCGCTCTGCGAGAGAGCGGACGGATTCGGAGGTCAGGGCCGTCGGGAGAGGAGCAGTCGGAGTCATAGACGCGAGGTCGTAGGTCGGTAAGAACGGCGCAATCGGGCGGGTTCGACACACGAGCCGCCAGTCTCCACGAACAGCGGGCCGTACCGTCGCCGGTCCTCCTCGCTCCCTTTGCGCAGGATTTGCACAGGGGCCGGAGAGGCAAGAGGGGATGGGCAAGAGGCGAGGGATTGGCCTGGAGCCGGTCGAGCCCTGGCCCGTCCTCGAGGGCTGCCAGGCTGGCGCAAAGCAGACCTCCAGGACGCAGCACCCCTTGCCCCATACTGCTTCCCGTAGGCAGCGTCGACATTCACCCTGATCGGCCCTGCCGGCCCAGCTTCCGGCCTCGCCACGTCACGCTCGTCCTCCGGGGCTACGGCCCCGCACTCCTCACGCTCCTTGCGAGGTCGAAACCGTGACCTCGGCAGGGCCCGAACCGGCAATTGTCAACGCCGCTTAGTCGTCACCCCGCTCCGTCGCCCGCGGCCTCGAGGCCGACAGGAGACGCGGCGGGCAGCGGCAGGGTCACCATCTTCTCCATAAGCGTGAGCACGTCTTGGGCGCGCTCCGGCGGGAGCTTCCCGGAACGGACCGCCAAGCGCACCGTCTCGACGGACAGCGCGGCGTAGGCCGGGACCAGGTGCGGCAAGTGCTCGCGGAGCGCCAGGCCGTGCGCCTTGAGCGTCCCCAGGTCTCCGCGAGCGACCGGTCCCGTCAGCGCCTCCTCGGGCGAGCT
Organism: Rubrivirga sp.; assembly: GCF_049648075.1. Classification (GTDB taxonomy): domain Bacteria; phylum Bacteroidota; class Rhodothermia; order Rhodothermales; family Rubricoccaceae; genus Rubrivirga. Next base: position 1,021 of record NZ_JBARYR010000440.1, read on the forward strand.
CGCGGACAGGTTGTCGAGCGTCCCCTGGAGCAGCGGCCGGAGCACGGCCATCGCCTCTTCCCGGTCCAGCCCGATCGAGGCCGTCACCTCCTGCACCATGCCGAGCAACGTCACCAGCAAGTTCGACGCCATCGAGGACGCCAGGTGGTACCGCGACTTGGCCTCGGCCTCCAAGACGAGGTACCGCAGGCCCAGCGTCACCGCGAGTTCGACGCCCGCCGCGATCCCGCGCGGCTCCCCCTCGAGGCCGACCGTGACGCCCTCGAGGGCGCCGGCGTCGGCGCCGGGCGGCAACGTTTGGACAGGGTGGAACGCCAAGGTCGTCGCGCCGACGTCGCGCAGTGGGTCGAGGACGGACGCCGAGACGGCGCCCGACGTGTGAAGCACGACGGTGTCCCGCCACGGCCTCGAGGCCTCGAGGAGCGTCTCGGCCAGGTCTGCGAGCTGGTCGTCCGGGACGGCCAGGATCACGAGCGGCGCCGTCGCGGGAATGTCACGGAGCTGGTTCGAGGCGACGGGCGCGCCCAACACACGCGCCAAGTCTTCCGCTGGCCTCCGGGTCCGGCTCACGACGCCGGCGATCGGGTAGCCCGCCTCCGACAGTCTCAGCCCCAGCGCCCGCGCCATCGCGCCGGCCCCGATCAGGACGGCGGCGGGGCGGGACTGGTGGAACGGAGACGCGAAAGCGGCCATACGGTTAGCGCCAGAGGGCGACGGACAAGGCACCGGGCGCGTCCTCGGTGGCGCCCTCGAGGACCAAGACCTCGGCCCGCTTGGCACCGCGACGCTTGGCGGCGATCAAGGTCGTGATAAGCGAGCCCATGCCCTCGACGCGGACCGCCTCGCTGCCCAACAGGTGCATCAGCGTGCTCTCGTCGAACGCCTCGATGGCGGCCTGGAGCTTCCCGAGCCCGTCGGCATCGGCCTCTAGGACGTCACATGAGCCGACCACGACGGAGCGCCGCCCGTGCATCACCTCACCGACGGCGGCGCCGAGCTCGCGGCAGAACGCCGGGCTCTCCTCGCCCATCACGATCGGGACCGCGTCGAAGTCGCCCTCGAGGCTGCGGAGCAGGAACGGGAGCTGGACGTCGGCGCCCTCCGTGTGGTAGTGGCCCGTGTCGTCGACGTAGATGTCGTCGTCCTCGTCGCAGAGCTCGTTGCGCAGGTGGTCGTTGACCACGACCTCGCCGATCGGCGTGTGGTAGGAGTCGGTCTGGCAGATGGACAGGCGCCCAAAGTTGCCGTGGTGGCTCGGCGAGATCACGATGGCGGTCTCGACCTCGAGGCCGCGCAAGAGCGCGTAGGCCTGGGCGGCGGCGGCTCCACCGGAGGTCCGGTTGGAGTCGGGGACGATGAGCCCGACCAGAACGCCGTCGTCGGCGTCGCGCGTGGGCACCTGACCCAGGAGGTCATCGAGGTGCGAACGGAGGGGCGTCGGCTGGCTGGGGTAAACGGCTCGGGCGGCGAGGCTCATGGGAGCGGTCGGCGTGTGGGAAGAGGGGGCGCCGGGCGGAGTGTCCGGGCCGCGCCCTACGCGCAAGATGCGGGGGCGGTGCCGATTGGGAGCCGTCGAGAGTGAGATGTGAGACATTTCAGACCGAGCCCGCGTCTCGATGCCGTTCCGGTGCCGCCGGGTATTCGACGGTTCAGGCCTCGAGGGCGGGGATCTACGTGTTACCCAACATCGGTGCCAAGCGCGCTTCGGCCTCGAGGGTGGAGAACAGAGCGTTGCCGCTTCAAGGAGAAGCCGAGGAGCGTGGCGCTGGATCACTTCGAGGTCAGCAAGCTTCTCCCTCTATCTGCTAGCACCAGCGATTGGCGCACGCCTTGACGGTGAAGTATGCTCATGTTCCTTCACCCAATCTGCTCCAGCTATGAGTTTCGCTGATCGTCTTGCCTCTCTCGCCCAACGTGCACCGAGCTTGATCGGCCACCTAGAGACTGAGGAGGCTACTAAGAACGCGCTCGTGATGCCGTTCATCGCAGCATTGGGGTACGACGTGTTCAACCCGCAGGAGGTCGTACCAGAATTGACAGCCGACGTAGGAGTTAAGAAGGGCGAGAAGGTGGACTATGCCATCAAGCAAGATGGAGAAGTCATCATCTTGATCGAGTGCAAAGCCGCGGGAGCCAACCTGAGCGAGGCCAACATGAGCCAGTTGTTCAGGTACTTCACGGTAACGAAGGCCCGAATCGCCATCCTCACCAACGGAATCCACTATCGCCTCTATTCCGACCTCGAGGAGCCAAACAAGATGGACGCACGGCCATTTCTGGAGTTGGACCTGCTCGACATACGCGACCACCATGTGAACGAAGTCAAGCGACTCGCGAAAGGGTCGTTCGATCTAGACAGAATGCTCAATGCTGCGAGCGAGCTGAAGTATTTGAGGGAGTTGCGGCGCGTGCTCGCGGAGCAGTTCGAGTCCCCCGATCCTGAGCTAGTCCGTTTCCTCTACCTCAAAGTCAACCCTGAAGGCAGGTTCATTGCTAGCGTCCGAGAGCAGTTTGGCCCTCTTGTGGCCAAGGCTCTCCAGCAGTTCATCAGTGAGCGCGTGAGCGGCCGACTTCGCACGGCACTGGCTCAGGAAGACGTTGTGACCGGCCGAAAGCAGGACGAGCCATCGGACGAGAGCAACATCGAGGACGAGGAGGAACGAGATCCTGGAATTGAGACGACCGCTGACGAGATTGAGGCATTCCACATGGTAAAAGCCATCGTGAGAGAGGTCGTTGCCCCCGAACGGATCGCACACCGGGACACGAAATCGTACATGGGCATCCTGCTGGACGACAACAACCGGAAGCCGATCTGCCGGCTCCGTTTCAATGCTGCCAGCCAGTACTACCTCGGCACGTTTGACGCAGACAAGAACGAAACCCGGCACCCTATCGACACCCTGAACGACATCTACCAGTACGCCGACCATCTTCGACAGACCGCCGCTGGCTACGACTCATGAACCGCAGGCGTCCTCGAGGTCGCGGTCTTCGTCAAGACGCGCCAGGCGGTGGACGGCCCCAGGCTCGTGGGCTAGCTTCTGTCTCCGCGCCCGGATGGCGGAATTGGTAGACGCAGCAGACTCAAAATCTGCCGGCCTTCGGGTCTTGGGGGTTCGATTCCCCCTCCGGGCACAGACTCAAAACGGCCTCGTCCTGACCGGCGGGGCCGTTTTCTGTTTCGGCCAGGACCGCTTCGGGTTCGCGTCTCGGGTTGCCCGTTTCCGGTCTCGTCGGGCGCCGTCCGGCCCCGTCCGGTCGGGAGGCGTACCCAGCGCGTACCCGCCGGCCTAGAGCGGCGCCGAGACGCTGACGGCCATCGCGTGGACCTCGTAGTCCGACCTGAACTCGGCGACCGGCACCTCGAGGGTCTCGTACTCGTGGTTGTCCGAGACGACGAGGATGACGCCGGCCCGCAGCTTGAGCCGCTTGATGATGCGCCCAGACGGGCCGGTCATGACGTAGAACGCGCCGTCGACCAGGTCCTCGCCCGCGTAGAGCGAGACGACCAGGCGTTGGCCGGGCCGGAGCGTGGGGTAGTTCGAGGTGCCGCGGACCACGATCGTCCGCAAGCGATCGGGGTCGAACCCGTACTCGTGGCGGGCGACGACCCGGTTGATCGCCATGTAGCCGACGACGACCTCGGCCTCGTCGACGTCGGCGCCGTCGCCGGCCGAGGCCTCGACGGCGAGCTCTGGCACCATCACGAAGTCGTCGCCGTCCGTGTCGCCCGCGATGTCGGCGAGGGCGGACAGGATCGCGCGCTGCCGGGGCTCGGTCGGCGTCGAGGCCTCGGACTTGTAGTTGAGGAGCGAGCGGCGAGAGACCGAGACGTCGCGGGCCGCCAGCTCGACGACGACCTGGTCAAGGGTGAGCCGCGTCCGGTGGATGGCGTCGTCGATGAGGGCCGAGAAGGGGCGGGAGGGGGTCGTGGGCATTTTTTCCGCTTTAGTGAAACAAAGGGCAACTCTGCCCTTTATATTTGCACCCCGAGGCGCAGGGTTGCCCACGCTTACGGACCAGACGGAAAAAGTTCGCCCCCCGAGCAAATGAGTACTCCCGACACCGACCGCGCGCTCTCCGCC
>NZ_JBARYR010000441.1:0-3183 GCF_049648075.1 Rubrivirga sp.
GGGCTGGTCGTCGTCAGCCTCCTCGAGGTCGGCGGCGTCGCGGTCGCGGCGGCGGGACGTCGAGCGGCCTCCGCCCTCTCGGCGCTCGCGGGCCTCGCGCTGCTGGACGTCGTACTCGCTCTCGGACTGGTCCATGGCCGGACCGCTGTTGGACTCGCCCAGGCTGGCCTGGTACGCTTGGTCGAGCAGCATGCCCAGGATCTCGGGCTCGCCGTCTTGGACGAGTTGCCGGGCGACGGACGCGAACCGGGCCTGGCGCTCGCGCTCCATGTTGGAGCGGTCGCGCATCCGGTCCTCCAAGATGTTGGTCAGACGCTGGCCGACGCGGCTCGCGATCTCGGCCTCGGTCGGCATCTCGCGTTCCTCGAGCGGGATGTCGTACTTGCGCGCGATCTGGCGCAGCGTCGGCATGTCGGTCGCGGTCGTGATCGCGATCGAGACGCCGGCCTTGCCCGCGCGCGCCGTCCGGCCGGAGCGGTGGACGTAGTACTCGCGGTCCTGGGGGATGTCGTACTGGAAGACGTGGCTCAGGTCCTCGACGTCGATGCCTCGGGCCGCCACGTCGGTCGCGACCAGGAAGCGGATCTTGCCGTCGCGGAGGCGCTTCATCGTCTTCTCGCGCGCCTTCTGCGTCAGGTCGCTCGAGATGCCGGCCGCGTTGTAGCCGTAGTTGTTGAGGAAGTTGGCGAGGTACTCGACCTCCCGCTTGGTGTTGCAGAAGATGATGGCCGAGGTCGGGTTCTCCCACTCGATGAGCGTCGCCAACGTCCGGTCCTTCTCCATCGGCATCACCTGGTAGGCCCGGTGCGCCATCTGCTCGACGTGGATCTGGCCGCCGGCCGTCGCCAGGAAGATGGGGTCGGTCAGGAACTCCTTGCCGATGCGCTGGACCTGGAACGGCATCGTGGCCGAGAACATGTAGGAGTCGCGCTGCTTGGGCAGGTAGCGGCGGACCTTGATCATGTCGGGGAAGAAGCCCATCGACAGCATCTCGTCGGCCTCGTCCAGGATGATGGTGCGCAGCTTGTCGAGCTTGAGCGTGCCCCGCGACAGGTGATCCAAGATGCGGCCGGGCGTCCCGACGACCAACTGGGCGCCCTTCTCGAACGCCTCGATCTGCGGGCCGTACCCGACGCCGCCGTAGACGGGGATCGCGCCCAACCGCTCGTCTGGATCGAGGCCGGCGTTCATGCGCTCGAACTCGGCGTGGATCTGGCTCGCCAGCTCGCGGGTCGGGCAGAGCACCAAGGCCTGGGTCGTCTTCTCGCGGACGTCCAGCTTCTCCAAGAGGGGCAGCAGGAACGCGCCCGTCTTGCCAGACCCGGTCCGGCTCTGGACGATCAGGTCCTGGTTGTCCAGGATGTAGGGGACGGCCTGCGCCTGGACGGGCATGAGCCCGGGCCACCCGAGCGCCTCGATGCCCTGCTGCAGGCGCTCGGGCAGGTCCTCGATGCCGGCCTCCTGGCGGTCGGGGTCGGGCGAGTCGAACGGGGTCTCGAGCTGGCGCTCGGCTTTGGCCTCGTTCTGGGCTTTCTGGGTGAGGTCGAAGACGGCTTTGAACGCCATGGGTCGGGGGGAGAGTGGGCCGCCCGGGTCTCGTGTCGCTCCCGACCGGCGTCGCAGGCGCCGGCACCGGCGCCGACGCGGGGAATCCGCGCCTGCGTCATGCTACGCACGAGCGCCGCAGATCGTCCTCGAGGACGCGGACTTCCGGCGGAGTTCTCCCCACGCGTCCTCGAAGGCGCAGAGGTCGTTCGGCCTCGAGGGCGGTGACGTCTCGCGCGGCAGTCTCGGGTAATGGAGGGCGAACCCCTCCGCTCGACCATGCGCACCGCCCTCGCTGTTCTGTCCATTCTCACCATCGCCGGCTGCGCCGAGGTCCAGCAGCTCGCCCAAGACACGCTCGATGGCGCACGCCCGACGACCTATGAGACGGGACAAGGCCAACAGGTCCGGTTCGCACTCGGAGCCGTCGCCTTTGCGGACCGCGTGGACCGGTTTGCGCCCACGCGAGAACTCGGCGTTGCCTACTCCGACGCCCGCCAAGCCATCGGGCCGCCGGACTACGACACGGACCGGTGCCCATCCGGCGACGAGTGCTACGTGTCGCTGACGAGCGGCGGCGTGGCGGTGTTTGAGTTCACCAACAACACCCTGTACGACGGGCCGGGCGACGACATCGCGATCTTCGAGATCGGCCCAGACGTGGAAGCGACGTCGGTCGAGGTCTCGGTCGACGGCCGCGACTACATCGATCTGGGCCGTGTCGAGGGATCGTCGGCGACGCTCGACATCGGCGGACGCGGCCTCGAGGGCGCACAGTACCGCTTCGTCCGCGTCACCGACGACGCGGGCCAGGGCGATGCCGGAGGGCGGACGCCCGGCGCGGACATCGACGCCATCGGCGCCATCCACGCCGAGCGGCGATAGCGCCCTCGAGGACGGAACCCCTGATAGCACGAGGGACCTCGAGGCCGCTAGGCCGGCAGCGTCGGGACCGCGATGGTCGCCCGCGTCCCCTCTCCCGGGGCGGACTCCACCTCGAACCGGCCTCCGATCAACTCGATCCGGTCCCGGACGCTCGCCAGGCCAAACCCGCTCGAGCCGGCCTCGAGGTCGAACCCGGCGCCGTCATCTTGGACGTGGATGACGACGTCGTCCGCTAGGCTCTCCACGAGAATTCGGACGCGCGACGAGTCCGCGTGCTTGACCACGTTGAACAAGAGCTCCCGCACGATCTGGTACACGAGCACGCAGGTGGCCGTGGGCAGGACGAGGGGCTCGGGAGCGGGCACGACCTCGACCTCGAGGCCGTACTGGCTCTCGGCGTAGACGGCCAGCGCGTCGAGGACTTCTCCAACGCGGCCGGCTTCGAGGACGGCCGGGCTAAGGTCGGTCGAGAGCGTCCGGGTTAGCGTGACCGACTCGTCAAGGATGCCGGCCGACCGACGGAGCAGGTCGGCGGCGGCTGGACCGTCGGCCTTGGCGGCCTGGCTGAGGAGCATCGCGAGGCCGTGGAGCCGCTGTTGGAGGTCGTCGTGGAGGACGTGGGCGATCCGACGGCGCTCCTCGTGCTCGGCGACGGTGAGCGCCGCGGCGAGCTGGCGGACCTCCGCCGTCCGCTCCTCCACGCGGGCCTCGAGTGTGGCGTTGAGCGCTCGGACCTCGGCCTCGGCCTCGTGC
>NZ_JBARYR010000442.1:0-2158 GCF_049648075.1 Rubrivirga sp.
TTTCATGTGTTGTTGCCGACGTGGAGTGCCCGAGACGTTTCGAGACGACGAGCGGGTTGATGCCGGCCTTGAGCGCCATTGCCGCATGCGTGTGGCGCAGCCCGCCGATCGTGATCGCCGATACGTCGATGTGATCGATGAGTCGCGCGAACGTCTTGGACAACGATTCAGGGTTCAGCTCTCCCCCACCGCGCTGCTCGAAGACCGGCGACGCATCGTCGGGTTGCCCCCAACCCGTTCGATGGTCGCGCAACACGTTGACCGTGCGCTGTCCGATGCTGATCGTGCGCTGCGCCGCATGCTTCGGCTCGGTCTCGGTGCGTTTCCCGCCGGCCATCGACACGACTCGACGCACCGTGATCGTGCCCGCAGACAGGTCGACGTCGCTCCACTGCAGACCGACCAACTCGCCGCGGGTGAGCCCCGTGGTCAGCAGCACGGCGAATACGGCGTGCAGGCGGTGCTCGCCGACAGCATCCAGGAACGTCTTCACCTCCTCGACCGACCATGTCAAGACCGTCGCCGGCTCGTGCCGTGGTGGCGATGCAGATGCTGCGACATTCGATGAAACGACGCCGCGACGGACTGCGTCGTGGAGGATCTGGTGCAAGACGACATGCACGCTCTGCACCGATTTGGCTGACAGCTCCTCGCCCGTTGCCGATCCGTGCACGAGGAGGTCGCGTTCGAAGTCATCGACAGCTGCGACCGTGAGATCGCCGACCATCGTGTCGCCGAGTCGGTCGCAGATCCTGTCGACATCGCGACGGTAGGTGCGCAGTGTTGACGTTGCGCAGTCTGTGGCCTTGCGGTCGAGCCATGAGAGCGACACCTGGCGCACGCTCAACGGATCGGCCCGCACGATCCGGGGTGGTTCGGTCTCGGCCGCCACCTCGTGCATCGCCGCGGTCGCCTGGGTCTTGGTTCGAAATCCTTGCCGAGAAATCTGCCGGCGCTGACTGGATCCGGGGTCGGGAGCGACGTCAATGCGGAACGCCCAGCCGCCACTACGTCGATACACCGAGCCCTTACGCACGCTCCCATCGTAGTTCTGTGATCTTTTTGTGCACAACAGACGTCTTGTCGATGGCCATCGAAACACTGTATCGCCTCATCATACCTGCTCATTGGATGTGCCCGGGACGGGATTCGAACCCGCACGTACGTTCGTACAGGGAGGTTTAAGCTGGTTGGAAACCGTCCGATGCGTCCAGCGGAGTCCGGAAACGCCCGTTCTGTACGGGCGGCCTGTCCAGATCGTCCGGTGCAGTTCGCGCTGTCCCTCGAATCGGCGACCGTCCGGCGAATCCTGTGATCTTTTCGTGATCTTTGGGCACCCCGCCTCACGAACGACATCAGTTCGGTGGCCTCCGGCTGAGCCTCTACTCCACTCGACTGCGCCTTCGTCAGCGCATCTCCTCGATCTCCGCTTGCTGGGTCGTGACGATGTTCTCGGCGAGCGCGATGACTTCGGTGTTTAGCCCGCCAGCGATCTCGTCTTCAGCCATCGAGATCGCTCCTTCGTGGTGGGCGATCATCAGCCGGGTCCATTCGGCGTCGAAGTCATCGCCGTCGAGTGCGGCGAGCGCATCGAGGTCGTCGGAGGCGACCATGCCGTCCATCTCCATCCCGTCCATGGCGGGCATGTCCAGCGGCTGCTCCCATGAGGTGAGCCATTCGGTCATCTGCTCGATCTCTGGATCCTGAGCTGATTGGATTCGTCGCGCAAGGTCGCGCACCTGGTCGCTCGTCGCACGGTCCGTTTCGAGCGCAATGGATGCCATCTCGACGGCCTGGGCGTGATGCGGGATCATTCCTTGAGCGAACATCACGTCATCGTCGTTGAACTCTTGATCGGCTGGCGCCGCAGACGCCTCAGCGTCGTTCACGGTACTGTCATCGGCCGTGCTGTCGGAGCCACCGCACGCTGCGATGAACAACGAAGCGGTCAACGTGAGTGCTGTGATGGCTCGCCTGGAAGTGTGCACGGTGATCCTTTCTGACCGAGTCGGACACCATGCCCGAACTACGACAGAGCGTAAGAGATTTGTCGAATGATCGGGCGTCGACCGGCCACAATTCTCGACTGGGCGGAGAACTCTCTTTCGATGCGGAACGCCGAGCAACAGCCGCTCGTCGGAGACGCCTCCCGCAAAGG
>NZ_JBARYR010000443.1:0-11949 GCF_049648075.1 Rubrivirga sp.
GCTTCTTGGCCCGCTCCTTTCGTTTGGCAGCTCGCTCCTCGGCCTCGAGCTGGCGCTTGCTCATCGCGCCCAGAATGTCGTCGCGGCCGAGCGCCTTCCAGACCGTGACATCGGCGAGCCGTTTGCCCCCGACGACCTCGACCTCGTCGGCCGTTAGTTCGACGCTGTACTGCATGGTGCCCTTCCGAGCCTCGGCGACCTGGAGGGTCACGTCGAGCTTGGGGCGCCACGTGAGCTCGCCCGCCATGCCCGTAATCTTGGCCGGGCTCTGCTCGTGAAACCGGACACGCCCGTCCGGGAGCTCAATGCCTCCGCGGCCCACCTTCGGCGTCGGTCGAACGGGCGATTGGAGTAGGAAGCCCTCGTCACGCGAGTACGAGAGGTAGCGGGCCGTCCCGCTGTCGCTCACCAGCTGCCACTCGTCCCAGGTCCACGTGTCCTCGTCGTCCCAGCCCTTGTAGCGGAGCCAGCCAGTCACGACGTGACGCTCGCCTTCGAAAGTGCCCTCGGCGCCCGGCATGATGTCCTGGTTGGGCTTGAACCGAGGCTTGACGCGTCCCAGGATCTCGAGCTGCTTCGAGGTCAGATCGAGGACGCTGCCGCAGTGCGTGCATACGACCGACTTGGACCCGCGGTCCGGGTGAACCTCGACCTGGCCGCCGCAGTTGGGGCACTGAAGGTTCTCGATCGAGGCCGCGCGCACCCCCACGTCGTCCAGCAACCTCGAAGACGCGACGGTCCCGGCCTCGACGTCTCCAACGCCCTCGAGGGCGTCCGCCGCCCAGCGGTTGTCGGGGTTGACGGCGAGCACCCGACGCAGCAGCACCGACTTGGCGCCGGCGTCCTCCGTCACGCGAGCGCGCCAGGTAAGCGCGAGCTCGTTCTCGGCCTCGGCCTCGAGGACGGAATCGAGCAGCCGGCGGGCGGCCTCGAGGTGGCCGCGACGGGCGGCGCGGATGGCGCGGTCGAGAGCGGAGAGGTCCGTCATCACTTGCCACCGGAGTAGCCGCCACCAGAGGACCGCGTGCCCCGGACGCTTCGTGCTCGAGCCGCTGCCGCGGCGGCTGCCGCCGCAGCCACTCGCTGTCGCTGCGCTTCGAGCTCACGCTGCCGCTGCGCTTCAGCCAACTCAGCCTCGTACTGGATTCGCTCCGCCATGCTCATCTCTCCTGCTCGGTATCGACGGTCGCGTTCCTGAGCCTCGGCGATCAGACGTTGCCGCTCCATTTCACTGGCTTGCGCCTGACGTGCCTCAGCGGCCGTGTTGGTGCTCCGAAGAGACCGCGCGCCGTCCCCGAGGTCGGATGAGCTCAGCGCGATCAGGGCCGTGAAGCCGACGAGGAGGAGAGCGAAGAGGCGTCCGAACATCAGGTGAGGTGTCTGAGTCTCCTACGTCGAGGCCGCAGCCGGAGGATCACGGGTTAGTAGGTCTCGTCGTCGATGACGATGGCGCTCCGCTGGATCGGCTTGCCGGAGAAGACCTCGATGCCCGCTTCGGTGTACTCGATGGAGATCTCGGTCCCGCCCGCCGAGCCGTCGATGTACCGAATGGTCTCGCCGGGCAAGATCTCGACGCCGAGCTGCCCCTCGGCTCCGACGACCGTCGCCTCCCCGATCTCGTCCACTTGCACATCGAGGTCGCCGACCTTGATGGTGTCTCCCGGCCGGACGCCCTCGAAGAGCGGCGCCGAGACGTCGCGGAGTTGGAGCGCCGAGAACTGACCCTCGTCCTCGATGAGCCACGCGCGGCCGGCGCCGTCGATCTCGATGAACCACTCCGTCCAGAAGCCGCCGTCGTACTCGTAGATCGCGCGGCCCAGCACGCGGAAGGCGCGGCTGCCGATCGAGCCCGTCGCGTCGAGGTAGAGAGGACTCGGGATCTTGACCAGGTCCACCGAGCGGCCGGTCGGGTCCAGGCGGGCGCCGTCGTAGAGCGAGACGCCGCCGCAGAAGTCGCAGGTCACGACCTTGACGAATCGGTTTCGGATCGGGAGCGGTGCGCCGCAGGTGGGACAGTGGTGCGTATCGGGCATCTGTATTCAGGATACGGGAACGAGATCGAACGGCGGTCAGCCGTACGGCTTGGCGTTCGCGCGAGCGATGGAGGCGACGAACCCGCTCACGATGGCGAGCAACAAGAACAAGCCGGCGCCCCACATCAACGGGTCGGTGCTCATCCGTGTCTTGAGCCGGAGGGTTACGGGCACCGTCGCGCGCTCCCGCCACACGCGCGCGCTGTCGGCCCCGAGGGCGAATCCGCCCCGCCGGATCTCCTCGAGGGTGAGTCCGCTCCGCCGGACCTCGAAGTCGTGGACGGTCCACTCGCGCTGAACGAGGGCCAGCAGGATCACGGTCTCCGGCCTCTCGAACGAGAACGAACTGATGTAGTCATCGATCTCCCTCGTCCCCTTGGAGGCTCGCGAGTAGATCTCGCCCGCCCTCGTCAAGCGGCCGGACGCCGGGTCCCACAGCGCCAACTTCGCGTCGAGTTGCCGAGGCAGATCCACCGGCGACACGAACTCGGCCTCGAGGACGTAGACGCGCCCGGCTGCTAGATCGAGCGTCGCGACCTCGACGGTGTCGTAGAGCGCTAGCAGTCGCTCGTCGGGGTCTGTGGGCAGCCTCACCGGCTCGACCTCGAGGGTGGTGTCGACCTCGAGGACGTCGAACCGAAAGCCACCGGAGGCGCCGTCGTGGAAGACCGTGAGGGCTCCGAACGCGACGCCCAGAACCAGACTCAGGAGGAAGACCTGCGCGGCGAATCGCGACCGACTCTTCAGCGTTGCGACGCGCTCACGCGTGGCCTGCGCTTCGTCGGGCTTCCCGAGCGCCTCCCAGACTTCGACCTCGGGGATCGGATGGCCGCTGACGACCTCGACCTCATCGGCCGTCGTCTCGACACTGTACCGGATTCCCTTGCGGCGCGCTTCCGCGACCCGAAGGATGGCGCCGAGGCGCGGGCGCCAGGTCAGCTCGCCCGCCATCCCGATGATCTTGGCCGCGCTGCTCTCGTAGAACCGAACGCTTTGACCATCGACCTCGAGGCCGCGCTTCGTGACGATCGGCGTCGGGCGGACGGGGGCCTGGAGCAGGAAGCCTTCGTCGGCGGAGAACGAGAGGTACCGCGTCTCGCCGCTGTCCCCGACGAGCTGCCACTCGTCCCACCCCCACCGATCCTCGCTGTCCCACCCTTCGTAGCTGAGCCAGCCCGCCACGACGAACCGCGCGCCCTCGAAGGTGCCCTCGTCACCGGGACGGATGTTGCGAACGGGATACCAGTGCGTCGGCACGCTCCCGAGGATCCCGAGTTGCGTTGCCGTCACGTCGAGGACGGTGCCGCAGTGCGTGCACACGACGGCCTTGGAGCCGCGCTCGAGGTGGACCTCGACCTGGCCGGCGCAGCTCAGGCACTGGAGCGACTCGAGAGATGCAGGCCGCGTACCGATCTCGTCGAGGTCCAGCGTCTTCGAGGGCGGCGCCTCCCCCTCGAGGATGGCGAGTTGGGCTGTGGCCCACCGACTGCCGGGGTTGACGTTGAGGACGCGCCGAAGGCGGTGCGCCTTGATGTCTGGCTCGTCCTCGAGGCGGGCTCGCCACACGAGAGCGAGTTCGTTGTGCGGATCGTCCTCGAGGACGGCGGCAAGGAGACGCTCGGCGGCGTCGGTGTGGCCTCGGCGAGCGGCGCGGATGGCGCGGTCGAGGGCGGAGAGCTCGGCCATCACTTGCCGTAAGAGGGTCCGCCGCCGTACGACGGGGTGTTCCGAATCACGGGCGCGTACGGGTCGGGCCGACCGGCGGCGATCGCTGCCGCGCTGATGGCCGCGCGTGCCGTCCGCATCGAGTCCTGAGCGGCGCGGTTCGCAACCAAGGTCGAGTCCCGTCGTGCGACCTCCGCAAGAGAGTCCTGAAAGGCGACGAGCTCCGTCCCGCGCATCGCTCCCGCCTGGAAGCGGCGGCCGTCCTCGACGCGTTTGCGGGTGGCTTCCGTCGTTCGGGTCTCCTCGTCGGTGAACGGCTGCCGCCATGCCCCAACGCCGAGCCACGACGCGGCCAAGAGCCCCGCCGCCACAGCGACCATCCCGCCCAGTACGACGAGTCGCACCATCACGCGCCCTCAAGGGGAGCAGGCACGCCCGCGCGGGCGGCCTCGGGGGCGGAGGGCGGACGGCTCAGGATCGGTCTGGAGGGACGGCGCTTAGACATACGTCACGACCTGCTCTCGAGGATCACGCCCTCGAGGGCGAGCGGGACCATCGGTAGCGTTCGTCCCACCTCGAGGACGATCCAGCGCGACCTCGAGGACGCCTACGCCTTCGCCGCCAGGCTCTTTTCGACGAACTGGATCACGGCGCCCGCCACGTCCTTGCCCGTCGACGTCTCGATGCCCTCGATGCCGGGCGACGAGTTGACCTCGAGGACGAGCGGCCCGCGCTCCGACTGGAGCACGTCGACGCCGCCGACCTTGAGGCCCAGCGCCCTGCACGCCGCGACGGCCGTCTTCCGCTCCTCGGGCGTGATCTTGATCGCCGTCGCGCTGCCGCCCTGGTGGAGGTTGGAGCGGAACTCGCCCTCGGCGCCCTGGCGCTTCATCCCGGCCACGACCTTGTCGCCGACCACGAACAGCCGCACGTCGGCGCCTCCGGCCTCCTTGATAAACTCCTGCACCAGCAGGTAGGCTTTCATCCCTCGGAACGCTTGGATCACGCTCTCCGCCGCCTTCTTCGTCTCACACAAGACCACGCCGACGCCCTGCGTGCCCTCGAGCAACTTGACGATCACAGGCGGTCCACCGACCGACTTGATGAGATCAGCGGCGTCATCGGCCTGGTGGGCGAACGACGTGCGGGGCAGCGCGATGCCCTTTTTGGCGAGGAACTGGTGGGCGCGCAGCTTGTCGCGGCTTCGCGTGATGCCGACGGACCCGTTCAGCGTCCACACGCCCATCGTCTCAAACTGGCGCACGATGGCGAGCCCGTAAAACGTGATCGAGGCGCCGACGCGAGGGATGATCGCGTCGGGCGGGTCTAGCCGTTCGCCGTGATAATGGACTTGGGGTCCGTCCGCGGTCAGATGCGCCGTGCACCGCAACGTGTCGAGCACCTGGACCTCGTGCCCCCGCTCCTCCGCGGCCTCGACGAGTCGGCGCGTCGAGTAGAGGTTGGGGTTGCGGGAGAGGATGGCGAGACGCATGTAGATCGGAGAGTGGTAACCGAGTGTAGCGACCGAAACAGCCGCGACCTCGAGGACGATGAGATATACCCAAGCCGGTGCTAGTCGTAAAACGCGCTGGGGTCATCGGGCCGGCCCAGCAGGTACGACCCGCCGGAGTCGACCACGACGCGGCCAGTCATGGCCTCGCGGCCCAATAGCATCGGGAAGCGCATCTGGCGTCGGTCCGTGAGCGTGACCTCGACGGGCCACTGGGGCGCGTCGGACTGGACGCCGAGCCGTAAGGTGACCCGGACCACGACGCGGAGCTCGGCGTGCCCACTCGAGGACGTGACCTCGCGCTCGTCCACGACGGGCGCCTGGCACGTGATGGCGAGCGTCTGTCCACGCAGCAACGGGTCGACGACGAATCGGACGTGCGACTCGCTGACGTGCTCGATGTCGCGCGCGTGCAGCGCCGACGTCCGTGCGCCGGTGTCGATTTTTGCGCGGACGGCAGGGAGTCCGAGGTCGGGAAAGGCCAGCCATTCCCGCCAGCCAACGGTAACGAGACTGCTCATTGGTCGGGGTAGGCGACGGCGTTGACCCAGTCGTCGTGGACCGGCTCCGAGGCGAGTGGAACGCCGCGATGAATGGCCCAGCGCTGGAGCCACGACATGCCGGCCCGTCCGGTGTACGTGTCCTCGGATCGGTACGCGTCGTCCTCGAGGGCGGCGTCGAGCGTGATGAATCGGTAGCCGCGTCGGCGGTACATCTCCAACAACCGGTCGAGGTGGTCGGCGTTGAGCTCGTTGGCGTGCAAGAGCAAGATGTTGGCGATCTCGCGGCCGAACAGCTCCTGCTCGAGCGCTTGGTAGTAACCGGCCGTCGTGTCCATGTAGGCGATGTACGCGTCGGCGATGCGGGCCTTGAGTGCGAGATCGTCCTCGGCCTTGTCGTAGGCGAACGCGTAGAGCCACTCTGCGTTGTCGTGCGTGACGGGCGCGATAATCAAGCCCTCGTCCTCGAGCCACGCCTCGAACGCGTCCTTCGTCTCCCGGTCCGGGCCGACGTTGAGATAGGGATGGCGGAAGTAGCGTACGGAGTCGCCCTGCGCGGCTAGCAGTCGGTTCGTGACCGGGTCGCCCTCGAGGACGTTCTGCTGGTACTCGGCGAGCGGCGTGTCGAACAGCGACGGGTGGTCACGAGTGTGGTTGCCCAGATCGAGCCCGGCATCGAGCCACTGCTGCAGGAGCGCGATCCGGGCCGGGCGCTCGAGGTCGCCCCCGAGGTCCAGCTTCCCCTCGTTGACGAAGCCGATGGCCGGAACGTCCGCGGCCTCGAGGTGGGCGAGCAGGTCGCGCGTGACGCGCTGCTGATACTCGAGGTCGTGCGGCCGACCACCGAGCGGCAGGTCGTCGATGGTGATCGCGATCGTGCGCGTGGCCTCGTCCTCGAGGACGGGCTCCGTCGAGGTCGGCTGCGCGCAGGCCGATGTGGCGAGCGCGAGACACAGAACGGCAGCGCTCAAGCGCCCTCGAGGTCGGATCATCGGTCGTGGGGCGCGAGATTGCAGGAGCGCGGCGTCCTCGAGGACGGTCACGAGCCGGCATCGGCATCGGTGAAGGTGTCGGCGCCGGCCAGCAGGTAGAGGACAGCCATGCGGACGGCGACGCCGTTCGTGACCTGGTCCAAGATGACGGACCGGTCGGAGTCCACGACCTCGCCCGCCAACTCGACGCCTCGGTTCACAGGTCCAGGGTGCATCACCCACAGGTCTGGGCTAGCCTCCAAGTGCTCCGGCCGGATGCCGTACAGCGTGTGGTACTCCCGCAGCGACGGCGTCAGGCCGATCTCGTCCCCCTGCCGCTCGAGTTGGATGCGCAGCGCCATCGCCACATCGCAGCCGTCGAGGGCCTCGTCCAGACGGTCCGTCACCACGACGTCCCGCCCGTCGAGGGCGGCCTCGAGGTCGACCGGCATCATCGTGCGGGGGCCGCACAGCGTGACACGGGCACCGAGCGCAGTCAGGCCGTAGACGTTGGAGCGGGCGACGCGGCTGTGGGCGATGTCGCCCAGAATCGTGACGTTCAGGCCGCGGAAGTCGTACGCATCGAGGGCGCTGCGACCGGGGACGTGGAGGTTGGAGATCGTGAGCGCGTCCAGGAGCGCCTGGGTCGGGTGCTCGTGCTGCCCGTCGCCCGCGTTCACGACGACGCCCTCGATGCAGCGCGTCAGAAAGTGGGCGGCGCCGGCCGAGCGATGGCGAATGACAGCCAGATCCACCTTCATGGCCTCGATGTTGCGCGCGGTGTCCTTGAGCGTTTCGCCCTTGGAGACGCTCGAGTTCGAGGCCGAAAAGTTCATGACGTCGGCCGAGAGCCGCTTTTCGGCCAGCTCGAACGACAGCCGCGTGCGGGTCGAGTTCTCGAAGAACAGGTTGCAGCACGTCACGCCACGCAGCGACGGCACGCGCTTGATCGGGCGGTCCAGGACGTCGCGGAAGGCCCGCGCGGTCTGCAGAATGAGGCGGAGCTCGTCGGCGTCGTAGTCGGCCAGGCCGAGCAGGTGCCGGTGCCGCAATGTCGAGGCGGCCTCGAGAGTGGGGTCGGGCGTCATCGAGGTCGGGTCTGTGCTCACGATGTCTTTTCGACCAGCCACACGCCGTCCTCGCGGTCCTCTTCCTCCAGACGGACGCGGACCAGCTCGCCGGGCGCCGTCGGCACGTGGCGGCCGACGTAGTCCGGGGCGACGGGCAGCTCGCGCAGGCCTCGGTCCACGAACGCGAGCAACCGGACGCTCGCCGGTCGGCCCATGTCGACCAGCGCATCGAGGGCGGCGCGCGTCGTCCGGCCGGTGTAGACCACGTCGTCCACGAGAACGATGCGGCGGCCGTCGAGGCGGAAGGGGATGTCGGTCGGCTGGACCGTCGGCGCCAGTCGCCCCGTGCCTCGGCCGATGTCGTCGCGGTAGAACGTCGCATCGAGGACGCCGAACGGGAGCCGCACGTCCTCGATGGCCTCGATCCGGTCGCGCAGCCGGCGTGCGAGGTGGACGCCGCGGGTCTGCATCCCGACGAGCGCCAGGCGGTCGGCCGGTGCGGCCTCGTCGTCCAGCTCCTCGACGATCTGACGGGCCAACCGGTCGAGCGTCCGCGCGACGTCGGCCGCGTCCATAAGGTGGGCTTTAACCGGGTCGGGCGGCGGCATACCGAAAGCTACACCCGGCACGGGTCGCGAAACGTGGGGAAGACACGCGCCTACGCAGATACGCGACCTCGAGGTCGGTCCGTGACCGATCGACCTCGAGGACGACGAGTCTCCTCCGTCGCGCGCGGCCTCGAGGCCGTCACCCGATCCACTTTGGAGCGATCAGCATTACGAACCAGCAGACGAACGCGAACCCGTAGAAAGCTCCGGCGACAATGGGCGTCGCCTCCAAAAGACTGAGGTTGCCCAAGATCGTGTGCCAGTCATGGAAGACGTTGTCGCCACCGAGCAACGGGAGCACTCGGGCCTGGGCGTCGGCAGCGTAGATGCTCACGCCGACCGCGCTCTGCCCAAGCCACAGCAACGAGAGCTGCGTCCCCACCCGGTTGTTCCAGTACACGCCTTGGTACACGAACAGAGCTGGCAGGGCGAGTTGGAGGATCGTCCCACCCGCCGCGTGGATCGTCTGACCGAACCAGCGGAAAAAGAAGTGCCCCGCCTCGTGGACGATCAAGTTGAACGAGTTGATCAGGACGATGATCGGGTTCGGGTCGTACGTGTACTCGCCCGTCGCGAACAGCGCGCACAGCGGAATCAGGGCGATGCCGAACAGGAACGGCGTCACGTGGTGCTTCTCCGGGAGCGTCAGCGAGACCATGCGTTCGGTATCGGCCGCCCGCGAGGACGACTCAACACCGCTGGAAGCGTCCCATCTCGATAGGACATGAGCGGAGGGCACCGCATCGAGGACGTGGACGTACCCCTCCGAGATGACAGACGCGCACCTCCTCTCTCCCAGCGACCTCGCTCGCGTCTCGACGTTCGAGCTCCGCGCTCGAGCCGTCGTCGAGGGGTTCATCACCGGCCTCCACAAGAGCCCCTACCACGGCTTCTCGGTCGAGTTCGCCGAGCACCGCGCATACAACCCTGGCGACTCGCTCCGGCACGTCGACTGGAAGGTGTACAGCCGCAGCGACCGGTTGGTGACGAAGCGCTACGAGGAAGAGACCAACCTACGCCAGTTCGTCGTCTTGGACACGTCGGCCTCGATGCGGTACCAAGGGCAGGGCGGCGTCTCCAAGCTGGAGTACGGCGCGACGCTGTCCGGCGCCTTGCACGTCATGATGGCCCGCCAGCGCGACGCCACCGGTCTGGTCCTGTTCGACAGCGACGTGACCGCGCTGGTCCAGCCCAAGAGCACGCGGTCCCACGTCCAGTCGCTTATGGCGCGTCTCTCGGGTCTCCTCGAGGACCAAGACGCCAGCGGCACGGAGACCTCGCCCTCGAAGGCGCTCCACAGCGTCGCCGAGCGCATCCCACGCCGCTCGCTCGTCGTCGTCATCAGCGACCTGTTTGCGACGAGCGAAGACCCCGAGGCGTCGATCCGAGCGCTCCGCCACCTCCGGCATCGAGGCCACGAGGTGATCGTGCTCCACGTCGTCGACAAGGCGACGGAGTGGTCCTTCGATGTCGGCGACCGACCGGTCCGACTGCGGGACCTCGAGACCGGTGAGGAGCGCACGCTCCAGCCTGCCCAGGCCCGCGACGGCTACCTCGAGGTTACGGACCGCTTCTTCGAGGACATCCGTCGCCAGTGCCGGGAGGCCGGCGTCGACTACGCCTTGCTCGACACGGCCCAGCCGTACGCCGACGCACTACGCGCCTACCTCAACAAGAGGAAGCGGCTGTACTAGTCGACCTCGAGGACGGACTCTCGAGAACGAACTCGAACGACACACCAGGCCGGCCCCAGCCGAGACCTGAGCGCTTGGGAACGCACGTCGTTCGGAACGACCCCGAGACCGCCACAGGGTAAGCCGACAACACGACCGCGCTTTGCCCTGGATGACACGCACGACGACGCCCTCGAGGACGGCGACCGCACGGCGGCCTCGACCTCGAGGGCGGACATAAAAAGAGGGGTCCCGGCGCCGAAGCACCGGGACCCCTCTAGGCCTTTAGAGGCAGACTACGCTAGCGAGCCAGCGTGATCTGACCCGAGCGCGTCCAGGTGTCGGTCGCGCCCGCCGCACGGAGGCGGTAGACGTAGACACCCGAGGCGAGGCTGCTGCCGTCGATGGCGATCCGCTGATCGGCACCGGCGTTCAGGCCGCCCGTGTTGACGTTCATGACCTGACGGCCCATCACGTCGTACACCTCGAGAGTGACCGTCGCAGACTCCGGGAGATCGAAGCTCAACTCAGCGCGGGCGCTGAACGGGTTCGGGAACGTCCCGTTGAGTGCGAACTCGGTCGGCAGCGCCGACGCGTTGTCGCCCTCGTTGCTGACCGGACGCTGGTTCGACGTGAGCCCGAAGGTCACGATCGTGCCCTGCGGCCCGAGGAAGCTGTCGATGCCAGACTCCTGGATGACGACGAAGTCGTCACCGAGGTCTCCGTCCTCCTGGCCGTCGGGGTCGACGGTGAAGGTCGAAGCGCCACCACCCACGTTGACGTAGGGGTTGCCAGCAACCGAACCGTCCTGGCGACGGATGAGCTCCAGGTTGTCAATGTTGTTGACAATCATGAAGTCGTCCGCGCGAGCCTCGACGTTGAACGTCGTGCCCTGGCCGAGTGCGCTACCGGTCGTCGAGACGAGCCAGTAGAAGTCCGGCACGGCCTCGATGGCCGGGACGTCGTCCGTCGGGAGGCTCGAGTTGGTACCCGGGTTCTCATCGATGAACGTGACGTTGATCGAGCGGAGCCCGAACGTCGCGCCAGCACCGTTCGACTCGAAGTCGAACACGAACGGAGCGTAGTCGCGATCGTCATCGTCGTTGTCGTCGACCTCACCCGTGGGGTAGATCACGCGACCCGGCGTGGCGGTCCCGACGTTGGCGACGCGCTTGCGCACGTTGCCAGCAACGTAGGAGTCGGTCAGAGCAATCGACTGGTCCTGACCCTCGGCGCCAACGATCACGAAGCCCTGGCCACCGTCGACGTCCTCAGACGTCAGCGGGGTGTTCTCGTGGTCGAGGCGGAGGTAGACCGTCTGCTGCTCGTTCGGCTCACCGACAACGAAGACGCCGCTCTCCAAGAAGAGGGTCTCATCGTTGGCCATGTCGCTCGAGGTCGACGGCGTGCCGTCAAACTCGTCGTCGAACAGGAGGGCGCCGCCCATGAGGGCCACGACCGCACCGGCGTCCTTGTTGATGCGGATGTCGACTCCGTCACCGAGGACTGTGGGTCCGGTAACGTTGACCATCGACGAGTCCGCGCCGACGAAGGCGATCTCGGAGAACGTGGCGGCCGCGTTTCCGCGCTCGACAACCGTCTGCGAGTTGATCACGTCGTCGTTGCCGTTGAGGGTGAGGTCACCCGCGACGTTGAAGACGTGGCCGTTGAGGTCGAACTGCGCACCACCGGAGACGATGAAGTCACCGAGGTCGAACGAGACCTGCGGGAGTCCGCCGGGGCCAGTGACCTCGGGGAGAGCCGACACGCCGTTCACGGTGAACGAGTTCACCATGCCCGGCAAGAGCACGTCGAAGACTGTGAACGGGTTCACAGGGCCTTGCTCGTTATCGATGACGTCGAAGCCGCCAGCGAAGAGGAGCTCGTCGTCGTTGTCGCTTCCAGACTCACTGCCCGTG
>NZ_JBARYR010000444.1:0-9155 GCF_049648075.1 Rubrivirga sp.
AAGTCCTGGACGTGGACCTCGTAGGCGACGACGTCCTCCATGGCGGGCCGTCCGCCCTCGACGGGACGCGGAGCCTCGAACGCGTCGCGCCAGACGCGAGAGCGGCCCCACGAGTCGTCCGAGACCAAGGCGTAGGGGTCCGAGACGCGCTCGCCGGTCTGGTTCGTGAACGCCGAGCCGGGACCGCCGGGGCCGTAGACGGCGAAGTCGTACCACGTGCCGTGGAGGTCGCCCTCGAAGACGGCGGTCCAGACGCCCGTCTCGGTTCGGGTCATCGCGACCTCGCGGCCCGGTCCGGTGCGCTCTGAGTAGAGGCCCAGCGAGACCGAGTCGGCGCGCGGGGCGAACAGACGGAATGTCGTCTGGGTGCCGGGCCGTGGGCGAACCCGGAGCGTCGAGCCGTCGGACGCGGTCCGGTTCTGGTGGTCTGAACTAGATGTCTCCTCGACGGTGGCCCCCATCGGATCCGGGTCCACGAGGTCCCGCCACAACCCGTCGAATCTCGCTCGAGCCCGCAACAACCCAGCGTCCGTCTCGACCTCGACGTAGTGAACCTGGGCAGGGTCAAGAGGGAGGCCGAGCCACAGCAGCGCCGTCGTCGCCTCGTTGGGGATCGCGATGGACACCGGCACCCCGAACCCGTCCCACCGGACGACTTGGTAGCCGCCGCCCGAGAGCAGGCTGAGCGGCTCCGCCTCGCCCTCGACGGTGACGGCGATCGAGGACGAGCCCCGAATCTCAGCGATGAGCCGAGGGACGGCCTCTCCGAACCGGTAGACCAGGTTGCCGCCCGCCACATTCTCCAACCCTAACGGCGGATCGAGCCACCGCCCGTCGCCCCGAAACTTGAACGGCGTCGCCGGCCCAAGCCCCGCCGCTTGGGCGTCCTCGAGGACGAGCGTCCAGACGTCGCCGGTTTGCTGGAGCGCCCAGTCGGGGTCGTCGTCGTCGCTGGACCATCCGCGGAACGGGCCGGTCACGGCCACCTTCGCGGGCGAGAAGCCGTAGAGCGCCGGGTCGAACACGAAGGTGGCCGTGCCGTCTTCCTCGACGTAGCCGCGGGCGCGGTCGGCGTCGGACGGTTGGGCCGCGAGCGGGAGCGCCGCGAGGGCGAGGAGAGCGACGACGAGACGAGACACGGGTCTTGGGAGAGTCGGTCGGAAACATACCCGAGCCCCACCCGGCCTCGAGGTCTCGTGCCCGTCCTCGAGGACGGGGCACATGAGAATGCCCCTTCACGCGTTCGCCACGCTCACGCATGGTCCTCACCCTCCCCTGCCATGACCAACCTTTTCCCACGGGCCGCTCTCGCGCTGGCCCTCGTGTTCACGCTCGGCGCGTGCCAGGCCGAGTCTGAGTACGCCGTCGACGACGTCCAGGAGATGTCCGTCGCCACCACCGAAGCGGACGTCGCCCTCGAGGCCGAGCCCGCGACCCCAGGCGTCGTCCAGCCGACCTCGCTCCAGTCCGACATCGATGTGCCGGAGCCGTCCTCACGACTGCTCATCCGCACCGGCTTGATGACCATCCGGGCCGACAACCACACGCGCGCCGTCGAGCGCGCCCGCGCCCTGGCCGATGCGACCGGCGGCTTTATCGGCGGCGAGTCCAGCCGGCGGTACTCGGACCGCGTCGAGACCACGCTGACGATCCGCGTCCCCGCCACCCGGTTCGACTCGCTCTTGGAGGGCGCCTCGGGCATCGCCGGCGAGATCGAGTCGCGCTCGGTCTCCGTCGACGACGTCACACGTCAGGTCGCCGACGTCGAGGCTCGACTCGGTGCCCGCCGCGCCGCGGAAACGCAGTACCTCGAGCTAATGCAGCGCTCGGGCTCCATCGAGGACGTCCTGGCCGTCCAGGCCCGGCTCCAGGAGGTTAGGGAACAGATCGAGTCCGCCGAGGCCCAGCTTCGGGCGATGCGCGACCAGGTGTCGCTCTCGACCTTGACGCTGACGCTGTTCGAGGCCTCGGCCGCCGGCATCACGTCGGGACCCGGCTTTTTCGCCCAAGCCGGCCGCGCCATCGTCGACGGCTGGGACGGGCTGCTCGAGTTGGCCCTCGGCCTGCTCACCATCTGGCCGATGCTGCTCTTGATCGCGGGGGCCATCTGGCTGGTCGTCCGTCTCCGCACGCGCCGGCGCGCTCGAGCGAGCTCCTAGCGATCCGTCCTCGAGGCCGCGACGGGCGGCCTCGAGGACGCTGCAACAAGATGCCCCGAATGCCTTACAGTAGAGGCGAGCCAGGACGCTCGACGTCCCTGACCCTCACGACTCGAGAAACCGTGTCACCCGACATTGCACTTCGCAGGTGCCAAGATTCTATCATCTTAGCCTGAGGACTTCCCCGTCTGTCATGATTCGGCTCGCGTCGCTCGCCCTCGTCTCGTTCGTCGCCATCGGCGCGACGTTCGCCGTGCGCATGACCGAGACGCCGGTCCTGCCCGAGACGCCCTACAGCTACGACAGCACCGAGCTCCCGGGCCACCTCGACACCGAGACGGTCCGCAAGTGGGACACGACCCCCGAAGACAACCCGATCACAGACGCCGGAGCAACGTTGGGACGCGTTTTGTTCTACGACGTCCGGCTGTCCCAGAACCACACCGTGTCGTGCTCGTCGTGCCACCACCAGGATCGGGGGTTCGCAGACCCCGAGCGTCTGAGCGCCGGGTTCGAGGGCGAGCGGACGCCGCGCAACTCGATGGCCTTGGCCTTCCCGCGGTACGACCGGAACCGGCAGTTTTTCTGGGACGAGCGCGCCCAGACGTTGGAAGAGCTCGCCCTCGAACCCATCCAAGACTTGGTCGAGATGGGCTTGACGCTGGACGAGCTCACGACCCGGCTTGAGACGACCGCCTTCTACCCCGGCCTGTTCGACGACGCGTTCGGCACGCCCGAGGTGACCAGCGATCGTGTCGCGCGGGCGCTGTCCCAGTTCCTCCGCTCGATCACGGCCTACAACTCGCGCTACGACGCCGCGCGCCTGGCCGAGCCCGACGTGTTCGGACAGCCGCTCGCCGGCCTGACGGACCAAGAAAACAAAGGCCTCGAGTTGTTTTTCGGACCCGGTCGGTGCGAGCAGTGCCACGTCGGCGACCTGTTTATGGGCAAGCAGCCGACGGGCAACGGGCTCGACTCGACCATCGTCGACGCCGGTGCGGGGAACGGGCGGTTCAAGATCGTGTCGCTGCGCAACGTCGCGCTCACGGCGCCCTACATGCACGACGGCCGGTTCGAGACCTTGGAGGACGTCGTCGAGCACTACAGCACCGGCATCAAGCCCGGCCCCGGCCTGGACCGGCGGCTGCGCGCCGGCTACGGACGGCCGCTCCGCCTCAACTTTAGCGCCGAGGAGCGCGCGGCGCTCGTGGCGTTCTTGCACACGCTCACCGACACGACGATGGCGACCGACCCGCGGTGGTCGGACCCGTTTCCCATCGCCGAGGCGACAGGCGAGACCGAGGCCGACTAGACCGACCTCGATGAGGCTGGATTCGTCCTCGAGGTCGGGACGCACCCTCGAGGGCGCTAGTAAAGGACGCGCGTGCGGATCGTGCCCTCGATGTTGCGCAACGCGTCGAGGGCGCCCTCCGACGTCTTCGCCTCGACGTCGGTCACGACGTAGCCCAGGTCGTTGCTCGTTTTGAGGAACTGGGCGTCGACGTTGACGCCCAAGTCCGAGAACACCCGGTTGATCGCGGCCATGATGCCCGGCACGTTGCGGTGGACGTGCAGGATCCGATGGCAGTCCGGGTGCGGCGGCAGCACGACCTCGGGGAAGTTCACCGACGTCTCGGTGCTCCCGTTGTCGCTGTAGCGGACCAGCTTGCCCGCCACCTCGGCGCCGATGTTCTCCTGGGCCTCCAACGTCGACCCGCCGATGTGCGGCGTGAGAATGACACGGTCGAGTCCCTTCAACGGCGTGTCGAGCTCGTCGTCGTTCGACCGCGGCTCGGTCGGGTACACGTCGACGGCGACGCCGGCCAAGTGCCCGCCCTCGAGGGCGGACGCGAGCGCCTCGAGGTCGACGACGGTGCCACGCGACGCGTTGATGAGCACGGCGTCGGGCTTCATGGCCGCGATCTCCGCTTTACCGATCAGGCCCTGCGTCGTCGGCGCCTCCGGAACGTGGAGCGTGACGATGTCGGATTGCTCGAGCAGCTCCTCGAGCGTGGCGACGGGCCGCGCGTTGCCCAACGGGAGCACGTCGGACGTGTCGTGGAAGACGACGCGCATCCCCAGCCCTTCGGCCAGCACCGAGAGCTGCTTGCCGATGTTGCCGTAGCCCACGATCCCGAGCGTCTTGCCCCGGATCTCGCGGCTCGTCCCGACGCTCTTGGCCCACGTCCCGCGGTGCGCTTGAGCGCTCTTCTCGGGCACCCCGCGCAGCAGCAGGATCGCCTCCGCAAGCACCAACTCGGCGACGGACCGCGTGTTCGAGAACGGCGCGTTGAACACCGCGACCCCCTTCTCGGCTGCGGCCTCGAGGTCGATCTGGTTCGTCCCGATGCAGAACGCGCCGACGGCGACCAGCTTCTCGGCGGCCTCCAAGACGTCGGCGGTGAGCTGGGTTCGCGAGCGGATGCCCAAAAAATGGACGTCCTCGAGGAGGCCTGGCAGCTCGGCCTCGGGCACGGCGGCCGTGCGGCGCTCGATCTGGGTGTAGCCCGCTGCCCGGAACGTGTCGACGGCGTTTTGGTGGATGCCCTCCAAGAGGAGAATCTTGATGCGGTCCTTGTCGAGTGAGGTCGAGGCCATCGAGGTCGTGGTGCGGGCTCGCAAAGGTCCGACCTCGAGGACGCGCGCGGCCACCCGTGTGTGCGAATCTGCCGCGACCTCGAGGGCGGCTCTTCGATACGCAGGCACGTCTCAGAGAGTCGCACCCCAGCGTCCTCCCCGAGTGAGTGCTCAACGTCGCCCGAGACGAGGCCGTCGATGAGTGCCGAGCGTCTCGCAGCGAGGTCCAGCTAAGGTTTAAGCGAGCGGCACCGGACACGATACTCTCTTCTCTCATCTGTCCTCTCTCATGTCCCTCCCTGGTCGTCGGCGGTCCACGACAACCGGCTCCAAGCTGGCACACGCGGACCTTAGGGCACACAGGGTGATGATCGTCCTCGGAGCGGTAGCCATCCCGTCGTTTTGGGCCTTTGACCGGCTCAGCCGGCGGGTTTACGACGATCCCATCGAGTACCGGCTTGTGATCGCTGCGGCCGCTCTTTCGGTCTTGGGACTCAGCTACGTGAGCGGGCACGTCCGACGTGCGATCAGACCGCTGACCATCGTGTTCACTTACGGGATCGCAGCGTTCTTCGGATGGACGGCAGCGAAAAACGGGCTCGACGCGTCGTGGGCGTCCGGGCTCACACTCGTGACCGTGATGTGCGGGCTCGCCCTTGCCCTGTTCGGCCGGTCCGAACGGGAGGTGCCGTTGGTTCTTGCGGCTCTCGGGATAGCACTCGTCGTCCCGGCGGCGCTTACACCATCGCCGGGTGGGAGCGACCTTCCACTTCTGTCACTCGTTGCGACGATCGCGTTTTGCCTCGCGGGCCTCTGGGTCGTGGGGGTGGCCCGGCTGCGCTCGCTCGGGGCCGTGCAACAGAGCCGCGACGCGCTCGCGGAGGCCAACGTGAGCCTGACCGTGGCCACGGCCGACGCCGAAGACGCTCGGGAGGTGGCCGAGGCCGCCACGCGCGCCAAGAGCGAGTTCCTGGCCAACATGAGCCACGAGATCCGCACGCCCATGAACGGCGTGATTGGCATGACCTCCCTCCTTAGCGACACGGGCCTCGACCGCGAGCAGCGCGACTTCGTAGAGACGATCCGGTCTTCGGGCGAGGCGCTCATGACGATCATCAACGACATCCTGGACTTTTCCAAGATCGAGGCGGGACAGCTCGATCTCGAGACCCGTCCGTTCGACGTCCGCCAGTGCATCGAAGAGGCCCTCGACCTGGTCGCGCCCCACGCGGCCGAGAAGGGCGTCGAACTCGCCTACCTGCTCGAGGACGGCGTGCCTCAACGCGTGATCGGCGACGTCACGCGCGTCCGCCAAGTCCTAGTCAACCTGCTGTCGAACGGGATCAAGTTCACCGAGCGCGGCTCGGTCTGCGTCCGCGTCCACGCCCGACCGGCCGACGCCGCGACCGGAACGGCGACCGTCCTCGAGTTCGCCGTCGAGGACACCGGCATCGGGATCGCCGACGACAAGCTGGGCGACGTGTTCGAGAGCTTCACCCAGGCCGACGCCTCAACCACGCGCCAGTACGGCGGGACCGGGCTCGGCCTGACGATCTGCCGCCGCCTGACCGAGTTGATGGGTGGCGAGATGGGGCTCGAAAGCGTCCTGGGGCAGGGCTCCACGTTCTCGTTCACGATCGCCACCGAAGTCGCGGCGTCGGAGCGCCGCGTGTTCCTGAACCCGCACCAGCCCGACCTCGAGGGCAAGCGCGTCTTGGTCGTGGACGACAACTCGGTCAACCGGGACATCCTGTCGCGGACGGCCGCACGCTGGGGCATGACGGTCCACACGGTCGCGTCCGGCCGTGAGGCCGTTGCTGAAGTGGCCCGCCAGCGCAACCCGTTCGACGCCGTCCTGCTCGACATGCAGATGCCGGGGATGGACGGTGTCGACACCGCCGTCGAGATCCGAGCTGATGCCGACGGGGACGCCCCCGTCATGCTCCTGCTCACCTCGATCAGCCGCGACGCCACACTCCGGGTGCGGGCCGAGGAGGCCGGGATCGCGTCGGTGTTGTACAAGCCGACTAAGCCGGCCCAGCTCCACAACGCGCTCCTGGCCGCGTTCGGGACGCCTGCTACTCCGGACCCGCCGGAGCCCAGCTGGGTCGTCCGTCCCAAGACGGGGGACGGCGCTGCCGCCACCGACACGCGCGTCTTGCTGGCCGAGGACAACGCAGTCAACCAGAAGGTGGCCGTCCGCCTGCTCCAGAACCTCGGCCTCGAGGCCGACGTCGCCGCCAACGGCGTGGAGGCCGTCGAGGCGGTCCACCGCGCCGAGAGGGCCGGGCGGCCCTACGACATGATCTTGATGGACGTCCAGATGCCTGAGATGGACGGGCTCGAGGCCACGCGGCGGATTCGCCAGGCCGAAGTGACGCAGCCGACGATCGTGGCGCTCACGGCCAACGCGATGCAGGGCGACCGCGAGGCGTGCATCGACGCCGGCTGCGACGACTACCTCACCAAGCCGGTCGTCCTCGAGGACGTGGCCTCGGCGCTCAGACGGACGGTCCTCCCGAAGGCCGTCGAGGCGTGACGGGACGGCGAGAGCCTCTCCTGACAACAGTCGATGCCCAACCTCGAGGTCACGGGCGAATTCCTCAGACCTCGAGGGCGTCGTAGAGCGCGGCGTAGTCCTTTGCGGAGGCGCCCCACGAGTGGTCGGCGCGCATCCCGTTTTGCTGGACGGCGACGTAGGCGTCGGGGTCAGCCGCGACCTCGAGGGCGCGCTGGGTCGCGTCGAGGAAGGCGTCGGGCGTGTAGGCGTCGAAGGCGAATCCCGTCCCGGTCTCGCCGTCCCAATCGTCGACGGTGTCCTTCAACCCGCCGACGGCGTGGACGACGGGCGGCGCGCCGTAGCGCATCGCGTAGAGTTGGCCCAGCCCGCACGGCTCCTGCTTGGACGGCATCACGAAAAAGTCAGCCGCGGCGTAGAGCCGGTGCGCTAGCGCCTCGTCGAAGGCCAACGTGAGCGACATGCGACCGGCGGGCGCGTCCTCGAGGACGGACCGGAGCGCGGCCTCGTGAGCCTCGTAGCCAGAACCG
Source organism: Rubrivirga sp. (assembly GCF_049648075.1). GTDB lineage: Bacteria > Bacteroidota > Rhodothermia > Rhodothermales > Rubricoccaceae > Rubrivirga. Next base: position 7,785 of record NZ_JBARYR010000444.1, read on the forward strand.
AGCACGGCCACGGCGGCGTCGGTCTCCCGCAGGATGGCCTCGACGCCGGGCGCCAAGACCTCGGCCCCTTTCTCGGGCGTCAGCCGGCCGACGTAGACCAGGAGCGGCCGGTCGGCCTCGAGGCCCAAGGCGTCGCAGACGGCGCGTTTGGTCTCGGCCTTGCCGCGCAGGTCGTCGGCCGAGTAGTGCGCTGGGAGACGCGGGTCCGTGGCCGGATTCCACTCCTCCAAGTCGACGCCGTTGACGATCCCACTCAGGCGGTCGCTCGCGCCCTCGAAGACGTAATCGAGGCCGTGCGACGGGTCCGGGCTGGCGACGAGTTCGCGGGCGTAGCTCGGGCTGACGGTCGTGACACGGTCGGCGTGCTGGACGCCGGCCTTGAGGCTGTTGACGCGGCCCAGGTGGTCGATCGCGCGCCAGTCGGGGAGGCCGAGACCCAGGCTGTCCCAGTGCGACCATCCGATCTCGCCGTGGTGGTCGGCGCTGTGGACCGTCAGGACGGTCGGCACGTGCGCGATCTCGGCGTTGGCCGGATCGGCCTCGAGGAGCACCGGGATCAGGCCGCCGTGGTGGTCGTGGAGGTGGAGCACGTCGGCGCCCTCGAGCGGCGTGTTCTCCGAGCGGAGCCAGTCCAGGACCATCAGCTGGAAGACGAGGTAGCGGACCTCCATCCGGTCGAACAGGCCGTTGTCGGACGAGCGGAAGTAGACGCCGTCGTCGCCGAAGTGCTTTTCCTCGTCGACGAGGTAGAGCGGGACGTCGTCGAGGACGTCGGAGCGAAAAACCTCGAACGGGAAGAACTCGCCCTCGAGGAAGACGACGCCCGTGTGGACGGCCTCGAGCGGGCTCGTCATGTTGGCGATCCGGCCTCCGCGCCCACCGTAGAACGGCATCACGACGGCCGACGGGACGCCTTGCGTCGCGAGCGCCTTGGGCAGCGCCCCCACGACGTCGGCGAGACCGCCGACTTTTGCGAACGGAGCACACTCGGCGGCGATATGGAAGACGGGCATTGCTGGGAGGGACGAAGGGATACGGGACGGAGGGACGGGCGCCTGCGGCAAGTAACAGCATCGGCGGGTGCAACGAGCAACCGCATCCCGCGCCGAGGCAAAAAAGACGCGGCCTCGAGGACGACGACCGACGTGACGGCTGAGGAGTGGCGCCGGCGTCCTCGAGGACGTGCATCCCTCCGCCCCTCCATCCCACATCCCTCCTGGCCGGGGCAATCCGCACCGACCGGGTCCGTTGGCCGTGGGTCGCCTGCTAGCTTGAGTTCACCGATCCTCTGCCCTCTTGACCCCGACCGTCGACCGCCTCCGCCGCCGCATCGCGGCCGCCCGCCGCAGGATCACGGGCGCGGCCGTCGCA
>NZ_JBARYR010000445.1:0-18740 GCF_049648075.1 Rubrivirga sp.
CGCGAGCGGAGCGGCCACCGTCACGACCACCCCGTCCGGGTGGACCGTCACCGCCCTCGAGGGCGGCGGAGCCCGGTTCGACGGCCACCGAGGCCGCGTTGACGTGACCTTCGACGCCGGCCCGATGTCCGGCTCCCTCGTCGCCGAGACGCCGGGGGTCGCGCTCCGGTCCACCCCCCAAGGCCACCAGAGACACGCACTCAGCGTCCACACCCACGCCAGCACCGCGACCGTTCAGGGAATCCTGAGCGGCCGGGTCGTTACGGAGGCGTTCACACTCGGACCCGACGGGGGCGCCGGCGTCGCTCACAACACGCCCACCTCCGTCCACTGGCGCGTCGTCTGCCGCTTCGGCTCGTGCACCGAGCTCGTCGAGTACGACTACAAGATGACCCCGTCCGGGACCACCCTCTGGGCAGCGTCCGACGACACGCAACACGAAGTCGACCACGTCCGTGTCCTCGCGCCCATCGCAGACGCCTCGACGCCGGCGTCCGTCCTGCTCCAGGGCTTCCAAACGCTCACCGTCCTCGACGTCCGGTAGCCACTCCCCGACCTCGATGCGACGCGACCGGGCATGAACCCGCAGCCCAATCCGACCACCGCATCGGGGTCATCCCCCCGCGCGCTCGTGATGCGCGCGGCCTCACGAGCGACCCTCATCGACGCGTCGAGGTGCGGCGACCCGGACACCTTCCGGCGGCACCTCGAGCTGCTCGACCACGTCGCAGAGCTCGGCTTCGCTACCCTCGTCGTTCTCGGCGACCTAACCCCCACCGTTAGTTCGTCGGACCCGACCCACCGACGTCCAGTGGACCTCCTCCAACGGACTTCCGGCGAGCTCGTCACCGTCGGGCACTGGGCAGAGCGGGTCGGGCGGATCGCCCGCCTCACGCGGTGGACCCACCACCAGACGGTCGACGACGCCACTCTCGATGTGTGCCGCCGCCCGCTCGACCAGCAAACGATCGTCCTTGTTCAGGGAGCGGCCTGCGCGGACCTTCACCACCTCGTGACGGCGCTCGAGATAGGCCTCTAGACCAACCCTCCGGTTGGTAGGGGGATCTATCTCGGAATGGAGCAATGCGGTATGGGTGCGAAGCCTCTTGCTCCATCCCTCCGTCCCGTATCCCCCATCCCTCCAGCATCCTGGAGGACGCTCTCGGCTATGCGTCGGCCATTCCCCCGATGAACGCCCGCCAGTCCGCGTCCGGGACCGGCCCCGTCGTGACGAGGTAGCGCCTCGTGAACACGGCCACTCTCCGACGGATCGCCTCGTCCTCCTCGATGAGCGCGCCCGCCGCGTCTCGGCGCAGCCGCGTCACGACCACGTGGGGCGACATCGTCGGCGGAGCCTCGACCTCCAAGCGGACCGACGTCGGCTTCACGTCGCAGCTCGTCAACCGGCACCCACACGCGGTCGCCGCCTCTTGGAGCAAGACCCCGATCCGATCCGCCGTCTTCTCGTCGGCGAACAGCCGAGCCCGGCGACGCGTCACCAGCACCACGCCGTAGGACAGCGACGACGCCGCACGGCCGTCCCACTCGTAGCCGAGCAGAGCGGCCAGGCCCTCAGGAGCGGAGTCGGGTGAAGCGGACATCGAGAGAGACTACCTGTAGACGGGCCACCCTACGTCCCGACAACACAACCGTTACATGCGGATTCGACGAGGGCGATAGGCCGATGATACATATACGTCCTCGACATAAATGTCGCACCCCGGAAGCTTTCCGGGATGCCGCCCTCCACGAGGTTCGACCTCCCCCACGGACCCCAGATCCCGCCGTTCCTCGGCGACGTGATCCGCGCACGTCGCGAGGCGCTCGGTCTGACCCAGGAGGCCCTCGCTGAGCGGTGCGACCTCGACCGGATGCAGATCGGCCGGATCGAGCGGGCCGTCATCAACACCACCGCGAAGGCTCTCGCCCGGCTCGCCGTCGGCCTCCAGACGTACCCAGACATCCTCATGCGCGAGGCCCGGACCGCCCTCGTCGACGCCAACCCCTGGTACGCCGACGCTGTCGACCGAGGCTCGATCCGCGACTAGACGGCCGGGATGGGTAGCTCATTCTCAAGCATATTGGCCGATTTAATGTCAGTACGATATATCGTTTTGACATTCCGATCCCCAGCGAGTACCATCCCTTCACACCGTCTCCTCCGCTCGCTCACGGTCGAGCGGGACCAGGTCAGGGCATCGCCCTCGATGCGGCCCCTACGACTCGCCGGGGAGACCCCACGGGAGCCACGTCTCCTCTCTCGCCTCCTGGATGGAACGATCACGCTGGGATCCCCACGACTGTGCCCCGCACCCAGAGCGCGCTCGCCCATGCACGACGCGAAGGGCGCCCGCAACTCGCGCGGCAGAGACGCGACGCCGGAACCGCTCGCGCAAGCTGGCCCGGATCCTCACGCGGACCGCGCAGCAAGACAACGCGGTCGCCGTCTGTCCGTCGGTGTTCGTCCAGGCGATGCTCCCACACCGGGAGACGTACCTCCTCGACGCTGACGGCCAGCGCGTCTCGGTCTCTACCGGCCGCTACGCCCTCGATGGAACCCCAGAGACCGAGCCCCTTCTCGCCGCCGACTACTCGGCCACCAACGGCGCCTTCACGCTCACCATTCGAGCTGGCACCCGGCGCGGCCCGTCGCACCTCCATCCCCGAGTCTCGCTCGGCGTCCCCTCCGGCGGTCTGGCTCGGCTCCTCCTGTGCCACGTCGTCACCCAGGCGCTCAAACAGGGCTCGCCCACCGTCGACCTCGGCCGAACCATCGGCGACCTGTGTACCGCCCTCGAGGTCACGCCCTCGGGCGGAAACCGCGGGCGGCTCCGGTACCTCTTCGACCAACTCTTGCGCCTCGCCACCTGCTCGGCGTCGTTCCAGTGGGAATCGGGCACCGGCTACGGCGACCGTGGGCGCGAGCACTACCGCGGCGAGAGCCTCTTGCTCGTCGAGGCCTACGACCTGTGATGGGAGCGGGCGGCATCGACCGCGGCGACGGGGACCTCGCCGCCGGCCTCGACGGGAGGCGCCATCACGCTCGGTGCGCAGCTTTGGGCGATCTGCCAAGAGGGATCCGTCCCGGTCGACTGGCGAAAGGTCCAGTTCCTCCGCGACTACCCCTCCGCCCTCGACCTCTACTTCTTCCTCACGCACCGCTTGGCTCGCCTCCAGCGCAGCGGAAGCCCACTCGTGGCGCTGAGCTACGACAACCTCCACGCCCAGCTCGGGAGCCACTACGCGACCCGGCCCGACGGCGCGCTCACGGACCGAGGGAAAAAGGACTTCGGCTACCGCATCCGTCAGGCCCTCCGCCGCGTCCAGACCTTGTGGCCCTCTCTCCGCGTGGACACACCGCGCGGACGGTTCGTGCTCCACAACACAGGACCCGATGTCCTCAGCCGATAACGAGCCTGTGGTACCCGTATCGGACAGCACGCTTGACGCTACGCGCGCGCCCCCTTCGAGCCCTACAAAGGTATCTGATGAGGTGATCATTCTCACGCTACGTAGATTGACGTTACGTTGATCGACGTAATTCATGAACAACCCCTTCGAGTTCGGCCGTGAGCTCTCAGCTACAGAGATCGTCGACCGAGAGGACGAGGTGGACCAGGTCGTCCGTGCCCTCCGCGGGCGCGAGCGCCTCTTCCTCATTGGCCCGCGCCGCTTCGGCAAGACGTCCATCCTCCGAGCGGCCTCCGAGCGGGCGGAGGACGAGGGCGCCGTCGTCCTCCGGTACAACGCCGAGGGCTACCCGTCGCTTACCGCGCTCGCCGAGCGAATCGTCGCTGACGGCGCCAAGCGTCTCACCGGGCCGATCGAGAAGGCAGGCCGCAAGGTGCAGGAAGCGTTCGGTGCGCTCCGCCCCCAGCTCAGCTACAACCCTCTCACCGACACGTTCTCGGCCTCCCTCGCGGCGGGAGCGCGAAGCCCCGACGCCACGCTCATCGCGGACGCCCTCTCGGGCATCGACGTGCTGGCGGCGACCGCCGAGCACCCCGTGGCCGTGGTGATCGACGAGTTCCAGCGCGTCGTCGAGGACGGCGGTGTGAGCGCCGAGGGCCAGGTCCGAGCCGCCGTCCAGGCCCACGACCACGTCGGCTACGTGTTCGCGGGATCGAAGACGCGGATGCTCGCCGAGATGACCGGCGACGAGAGCCGTCCGTTCTACCGCTTGGGCGCGCGGCTCTTCGTCGGTCCCGTGCCCCGAGAGGACTTCCGTCCCGCTCTCACGTCGGGCTTCGCGGACGCCAAGCTCGACGTGTCCGAGGACGCCGTGGAGGCGATCCTCGACCTCGCCGAGGACGTCCCGTACAACGTCCAGCGTCTCGCTCACGAGTCCTGGGCCGAGGCGCTCGCGACAGGCGAGCCGGTGACGGCCGAGCGCGTCCAGGCGACGCTCGAGCGCCTCGTCAGCCGCGACGACCCGTTCTACACCCAGACGTGGAACGGTCTCAGCCGGACCCAGAAGCAGGCGCTCCTCGCCGTCGCGCGCGAAGGGGGGACCGGGCTCTACTCCGGCGACCTGCTCCGCGCGTACGACCTCTCCTCCCCGAGCACGATGCAGGCCGCCATCGTCGGTCTCGTCAAGGCTGGCGTCGCGCGCGAGGAGGAATACCAGGGTGGAGTCCGGGTGCGGCTCGAGGACCCCTTCTTCACCGCCTGGCTCCGGCTCTTCGTCGCCAGCCCCTGAGTGAGGGCGCCTCGATAGCTGACACGGACGGCTCGATCTACCGCACCGCCGTAAATCGGTAGGGGACGCTCCACTCGCTCGTTTCTCTCCCGACGCCCAACGTCCGCACGTCTGTCGGGCACTCCTAATTCCACTGCCTGGTGGGGGTTCAAGACAGCACGCAGAGAGCCGAAGGCACCTCCAAAAGCCTGAGAAGGGTGGCGAGCAGATCTTCCCTACCACCTATGCTACCACAGGCGACGCCGAAGCACCCATCGGCGGTCGCGCCAGAGGCCACCGGCCCAACCTCTAGCGCGAGGTGGTCCGGCAGAGACCTGGCAGGCAGTACACCAGAAGTCAGTTCATCTTCTCGAAGCGGACGCCCGTCGTCCGGGCCGCGCCTGCGACGAAGCCCGAGACCTGGCCTCCGGCGTCCCGCTCGAACTCCAGGGTCAGAAAGGGGGCGCCTCCCGAGAACCGCTCTCCCGCGCCGTGAAGGATAGGGATGGGCGCGTTCTTCCGTGGGTGGACGAAGACGAGCCCGCCGTCGTCGATGCGGGCGGTGTAGACCGTTCCCAATTCCTCGCTATAGTAGCGGCCCACGTAGTCGTCCAGGGCGATAGCCTCGGCCTCCGTCGCGATGCGCGAGGCGGGAAGCTCCTGTCCGCCCTGATAGAACGTGGCGGTCTCGACGGTCCCATCGGGCGCCGCGTGGAACGCGATTTCGAGCACGCCGCCGCCTACGGAGAAGCGCGCGGGTCCGACGACGTCCATTTCCGTCGCGGGGCTGTCGAGCACCTGCATGAGGTAGCGGCCGTCCTCGCGGCTGAACGTGACGACGTAGCCCGCCGTGTCGTCCAGCTCGAATCGGCCCGCGAACGCGTCGAAGGTCTCGGGCACGAAGCTCGCGGGATCGAACGCGGAGGCGTCCGTTGCCAGAGGCGCCGAGGCGTCCGGGGTATCGGCCTCCGACGTAGCGGCCTCTGGCGCCGCGCGCTCAGCGCCAGAAGCGCTCGGGGACTCGAAGGCGTCTGGGAAGAACACCATCGCGACGCCCAAGGACGAGACCGGGATGGTTGGCGAGTTGGTGAGCACGACGACGCCGGACTCGATCTCAGGGAAGTAGGTGAACGACGAGCGGTGGGCGATGTCTGCTCCGCTGTGAGAGATCCGCCGCTGGCCACGGAATTCGTCGAGGAACAGGCCGAGGCCGTAGCCGGTCGAGTCGCCCGTTGTGAGCACGGCTTCGGTCGTCATCTCGCGCCGCACGTTCTCGCCACCGAGCGACGCCGTGCGATAAGTGTCCATCCAGCGCAAGAGGTTGCCTGCGGTCGTGTAAATACCGCCGTCGCCCATCGCGCCGCCGATGTCGATGGCTTCTTTCCACGCCCCGCTATCCGTAGGCACGTAGCCCATCGCGCGGCCGGGCACGATCTCCGCCCGGTCTGTCCGGACGACCGTGTGGTCCATGCCGAGCGGCTCGAACACGTTGGCGCGCATCCAGTCCTGGAACGGCGTGCCGGTCACGCGCTCCACGACGATCGCGAGCAGTCCATAGCCGGTGTTGTTGTACTCCCATTTTGCACCAGGCGCGTTCTGAAGCTCGGGCTGGCGCGCCACGACACCCAGCACGTCCTCCCGGCCGATGTCGTCCGTCGTGACGGAGACGCCCGCCATGGAGAGCGCGGTGAGGTACTCACGGTAGCCGCTCGTGTGCGTGAGCAGGTGCCGGAGCGTCACCGTCTGCCCGAAGTCGGGAAGCTCGGGGATGTGGGTCCGCACGTCGTCGTCGAGCGACAGGTCGCCCTGCTCCGCCAGGAGCGCGACGGCAAAGGCGGTGAACTGCTTCGAGGTGGACCCGATGTTCGACGGGGTGTCCGTAGTGAACGGGATGCCGTACGTGAGATCGGCCATGCCGTAGGCCTGCGCGAAGACGATCTCACCCCGCTCCAGCACAGCAACGACGGCCCCTGGCGAGCGGTCATTATCGACCGCGGCGAAGCGCTGGCTTACGATCTCCGCGGGCGTCGTAGCGACGGGTTCGGTCCGGTCGAGTTGCATCGTGTATCGGCCTTCCGCGCCGTTGAACGGCGTCACGGTGAGCGTGTAGACGCCCGCGTCCTCGGTCACGAACTGGAACGGCTCCGGGCCTCTGGCGGGCTGATCGAACTCTCGGATCGTCTCGCCGTCCGGCCCCGTCAGCGTCACAACGACATCGACCGTGTGCTGGTCGGCGGAGCCGAGCACGAACTGGCCCGCGTCGAGGGTGAGCGAGTAGGCGTGTGCGTCGCTAGAGGCCAGGGTGCGCTCGACGGGCGCGCCGGGCTGGAGGGCCTCTTGCGCGGAGGCGGAGGAGGCGAGCGCGAGTAGAGTTGCGACGAAAAGGAGGGGGCGCATCATGGTCTCAGAGGGCGGGGAGCGGAACCGGAGGCCGAGCAGGGTGCTGGCGGGCGGTGCCGGTCAGGGGTGTGGCCGAACACCCCGGAACAGGTCAAAGGGTATGCCCGCGCACCGAACGACCCGTTCCGGCACCTCCAGCGTGATTCGGGTGTGCGGCGGCGCACACCTGTCGTGCGCCACCGCACATCGGACCGGGCCTCCGGCACCAGAGGCGAGGGTCCGCGCCGTGGCACGGCGCTTGGGCTTCTCGCGAGCCCGCTCCCCCGCTGTCCATGCTAAAAAGCTACCTGACTCTAGCCCTCCGCCAGCTACGAAAGCGTATGGGCCTCACCGTGCTCACCGTGCTCTCGCTCGCGCTGGGGATGGCCGTCTGCCTGCTGATCCTCACGTTCATCTGGGCGCAGAAAAGCGCGGACCGCTTCCACACTCAAAGCGACCGGGTCGTGCGTGTGCTCTCCTCCGAAGAGGGCGGGTTCTTGCTCGCGGCGACGCCAGCCCCGCTTGCCAGCGCGCTCGCGCTCGAAGTGCCGGGTATCGAGGCGTCCGTGCGCCTGGGACAGCTGCGGTCCCAGGTTCTCCAGGACGGCGCTGCCATCGAAGTGACCGGGCTCTACGCCGAGCCGTCGTTTTTCGACGTGTTCAGCTTCGAGGGCACGGGCGGTGACCCGCGGGCCGTGCTGAGTGAGCCGTATCAGGTGCTCCTCTCGGCTAGCGCCGCGGCTACGATCTTCGGCACCGCCGACCCCATCGGGCAGACGATCACGCTCGAAGGCCAAGGGGATTTCGTGGTGGGGGGGCTGCTCGCCGAGCCGCCAGGGGCGTCACACCTCCGGTTCGACATACTCGCCTCGTTCGCGACCCTCGCCGCCTCCGACCGCCGCGCAGACCTCACGGACTGGGACAACTCCCGGAGCTTCGCGACCTATCTGCTGCTCGACCGGCCCGAGACCTCCGCACGCCTGTCCGATGCTCTCTCAGCCATTTCGAATCGGACCTACGCGGGACAGGATCGTCGCCTCAGCTTTCAGATCCAGCCGCTCCACGACATCGCGCTCGGGCTATTGATTAGCAACGAGATTTCCACCTTTAGCACTCCACTTGTGTTGGTGGCGCTGCTAGCGGCACTCGGGCTCGTGGTAATGCTGACCGCCGGATTCAACTATGTCAGCTTGTCCACGGCGCGCTCGATCCGTCGCGCGGGCGAGATCGGGATGCGCAAGACGCTGGGGGCAGGGCGTGGGCAGATCGCGGCCCAGTTTCTGACCGAGGCCGTGCTCATCGCGCTCGGCGCGCTCGTAGTGACGTACGGCCTTCTCCTGTGGCTCGTACCAGCGTTCAACGGTCTCGCGCCAGTCCAACTGCTCGGCGCCCAGATCAGTGCCGGTCACCTTTTTGACCCTCGCTTGATCGGTCTCTTCGTCGCCTTCAGCGTCGTCGTCGGTCTCGTCGCCGGACTGTACCCGGCGGCGGTGCTGGCCCGGTTCTCGCCGATGGCCGCTCTCCAGAGCCGCCATTCGACGACGGGGTTCTCGGGCAAGTGGCTCCGCCACGGACTGATCGGCGCCCAGTTCGCGCTCGCTCTCTTCTTTGTCCTGACGACCGTACTTCTGGTCGCCCAGTCTCGCCAGCTTCTCCACGCGGACTACGGGTTCGAGACGGACGACCTGCTCACCCTCCAGCTGCAGGGACAGGACATCGAGGTGCTTCGCAACGAGTTGGCACGGTACCCGGAGATTGTGGGCGTGGCCGGTACGTCGAGGCTTCCAATGTCCGGCTCGACCTCGAACGTGCAAGTGAGCCGGGAGGGCATGGCTGAGCCCATCCCGACCTTCGAGTACGCCATCGAGGGGGACGCTCTTGGAGTGCTTGGCCTGGACCTCCTTGCTGGCGACGCGCTCCGGCCCGGAGGCGCGAGCGATACGGCCCAAACCGTTCTGCTCAACGAGAGCGCCGTCCGCGTACTCGGCCTCGGGACGCCGGGGGACGCCGTCGGAGAGTTGGTCGAAATGAACGAGCGGCCAACCGAGGTCGCCGGTGTGGTCAAGGATTACCACTATGACATCCTGATCCAGCCCATCGGCCCGATGGCGCTTGTCCGGGCGCCCGGCCAGATCCAGCACGCGCTGATCCGGGCGCGGCCCGGTGCTAGCGAGATGGCGCTCTCCCGCGTCCGATCTGCATGGGCCACACTCGACCCGGCGCGCCCTGTAGAGGTGGCGCGCTTCGAGACCCAACTGTCAGAGAACCCACTGAGCCAAATCGTCGGCGCGTCGATCCGCCTGATTGGTATCGTCGCCGCGTTCGCCGTTCTGATCAGCCTGCTCGGGCTGCTGGGCATGGCGGCCTACCACGTCGAGACGCGGGTCAAGGAGGTCGGCGTACGCAAGGTGCTGGGCGCGACGCGGCGCGAGGTGGTGGTGGTGCTGTCGAGCACGTTCGCCCGCATCGTGGGAGTCGCCACGGCGGTGGCAGTGCCACTGGCGTGGTTGGCGAGCGAGCGCTGGCTGGAGTTGTTCGCCATCCGCATCGAGCCCAGCCCGTGGCTGTTGGCCGGATGCGCCCTCGTGATGTCTGCGCTCGCGCTCAGCGTGGTGGCCTCCCAGGCTCTTCGTGCCGCTGCTACCGACCCCGTGCGCGCGCTCCGCTCCGACTGACCCGCCAGAGGCCACAAACCGAGTAGGTCTGTGGTGAGGCCGCTTTAAGCACCTTCGGCGGATTGAGACTGAGCAGGTAGAGGCCGACGCTCTGCCCTGACGTCAGACCCCGCCTACCGTACAATACCGTTCCATTGATTGTCAGACCCCGTCTACAGTCATCCGCTGACGCCGAGCCAGCACGAGCCACCCTGGCAAACAATTTACCCGCTGGAGCGCCCACCCAGATCAGAGAGAGCGACGGCCCAACACCCCCGGCTCACTCGCAGCTCCGTGCCGTCCTCGAGAACGGCCGTGCCACCGCCGGACCCGTCCGACCGGACCTCCCGGACGCTCGACGCGCGGGCCAACGTCGAACGGTGGACGCGGACAAACCCTTCGCCCTCGAGGTCGCGCCCGACGGCCTCCATCGTCGCCCGGAGCAGGTGCGATCCATCCGCCGCGTGGAGGACGACGTAATCTCCAGCGGCCTCGACGTAAACGACGTCCTGAGCGTCGATGTACCGAACTCGCCCCCCACCTCTGACGGCGAACCGCAGCGGCTCGGATCGCTCTCCGCGCCGACGATCATGGACGCGGTCTATGGCTCGGTCTACGGCCCTCCGCAAGCGGTCATCGTCGATGGGCTTGAGGAGGTAGTCGAGCGCTTCGGCCTCGAAGGCCCGGAGCGCGTGCTCGTCGTAGGCCGTCACGAACACGACGACGGGCATCGCCCCCGGCCCGATGGCCTCAACTACGCCGAACCCGTCGAGCCCCGGCATCTGGACGTCGAGGAACACGAGGTCGATCGGCTGATCGTCTTCGTCCACCGCCCGGATGGCCTCGACTGCCTCGCGTCCGCTCCCGCACTCGCCGACGACCTCGACTCCACCAATCCGCGCGAGTCGCGCGCGGACGCCCCGGCGGGCGAGGGGCTCGTCGTCCACGATCAAGACGGAGAGGGACCGGGGCGCGCTCATGATGCCACCCCGTCCGAGGAGGTCACCACCGGAGAGTGCACGGCCGCAAGGTCGGGTCCGCTCCGGTAGGGGAGGTCGATTTGAACGACGAAGCCGCCCCCGTCGGCGCGGTGGAGCGTGAGCGAGGCGTCTGCCCCGTACATTGCGGCGAGCCGGGCGCGGACGTTGGCGAGCCCAACCCCGTCCGACATCGTCGTGCCTTCTGCTAGCCCCCGACCGTCGTCCTCGACCCGGAGCAAAAGCCGTCCGGACTCGGTCCCGACGCGGCGACCCTCGACACGCACCGCGCCGCCCTCCTCACGAGGCAGGACCCCGTGGCGGACCGCGTTCTCGACCAATGGCTGGAGCAGGAGCGGCGGGACGTGGGCTCCGAGCGCGTCGGCATCGACGTCGAACGCGACGCGGAGGCGGTCGCCGAACCGGACCCGCTCGATGTCGAGGTAGCGCCGCGCGAAGTCGACCTCGTCCGCGAGCCGGACCTCCGTGACCTCCCCGCGCGACAACGTGAGGCGGAGAAAGTCGGCGAGCCGGGCCACCATCCGCTCGGCCCGGTCGTTCTCGTGCTCAACGATCAACGTCGAGAGCGCGTTCAGCGCGTTGAACAGCAAGTGCGGGTTGAGTTGGTACCGGAGCGCCCAGAGCCGGGCCTGGTGCAAGAGCCCCTCGGCCTCGAGAGCGCGCTCGCGTTCGGCCCGGACCTCGAGGTCGTAGGAGACCCCGAAGTAGAGCGCGCTCCACGCGACCACGATGAAGCTGAAGAACAGGGCGCCGCCGAAGAACCACCACGTCTGGACCGGCCCGAACGGCTCGCCCAGGACGGCGGCGTCGAACGCCTGGGTGGCCGCGGTCGTCGCCCCGGCCCATGCCACGCTCACGGCGTACGAACACGCGGCGCACACCGCGACCAACGCGACGACCGAGAGGCGCCGCTGGCGGAGCCGCCGGTAGAGCGGACGGAGCCCGAGCGTGAGCCCGGCGCCGACGGTGGCGAAGATGAGCTTGTGCGCGAGCGCCACAACCGGCCGGCCGGCCTCCCCGACGACGCCGAGCCACATCGCGAGCCCGAGCGCAGCCCACCCCCCGAGATGGAGCGCCCAGAACGAGATGCGGCTCGGGGGCGGGACGGGGGGCATGGGACGAGCCATGAGGTCAAGAGACGGCTCCACCGCGCTGGACGCAACCCCACGCCCGGCCTGAGGCCTGCCGTCCGTCGCACCGAGCCCACCGTCCGTCGCATTCCGGCCCGCGCCCCGCGCTCGGCGGCTACCCTGCGCTCGATCCGCCCGTCCCCCATGCGCCCGATTCTCCTCTCCGTCCTCGCCCTCCTCACCGTGGGCGCCCACGCGCAGCCGGTCGATGGCGCTCGGTCCACGGTCAAACGCGTCTACAACCTCGCGCCCCCCATCGAGGCCGACGACCTCCGCGTCGGCGCCCTCCGCCGTACCGAGGTCGAGACGTACGGGACCGACGGCCGCCGTCTGCGCGTCGACTGGCGCGACCCCGACGGCACCGTCACGCTCGCGTTCATGGAGCTCTACGGCGGCTCTGACCACCCGTTCGGCGCCGTCTACTTCGAGGGCGACGACCTCGATCCGAACCTCGAACGGAACGCGTACCGGTCGGGCGACGCCCCGGGCACGACGGTCAAGCGCGTGACCTACTCCGGGGCTGACGGCGTGGCGACGAGCGTCAACGAGTTCGTCCTCGATGCCGACGGACGCGAGCTCGAGCGGCGCTACGGGAACGCCGAGGGCGCGTTTCGCGGGTCGGACACGATCACGTACGACGGCGCGAACCAGACCGGGTACGTCTACGAGTCGGCCGACGGGTCGCGGCGGTCGGCGTACGTCTACCGCGTCGAGACGACGGACGCGCGGGGAAACTGGACGAGCCGGACCGTCGAGCGGAACGGGGAGCCGCGTCTGTTCGAGACACGAGACATCGAGTACGCCCCATGATCCGTCTCCTCCTCACCGTACTCCTCGCTGTCCCCACCGCGTGCGACGTGCCAAGTGAGCCCGCGCGCGCCGCAGAGACCGCCGCTGCGGATTCGACCGAGATCCCGGCCTGGTACCGCCCGCCTCCCACAGCCGAGCAGTGGGCGCCCGAGCTCCACAGCGCCGACGGCTGGACCTACACCCCGACGTTCACGCCCGACCTCTTGACGGCGTACTTCGTCCTGTGGAACGCGCCGGATTACAGCCGCCCTCAGACCTCGATCCAGGAGCTCTACGTTGCGAGGTGGTCTGACACCGGCGGCGCGTGGTCGGACCCCGAGCGCGTCGCGGCTACGGCCGGCTGGCGGACCGACTGGCCCCACGTCTCGCACGACGGCCGCCGCCTGTTCCTTTCCTCCAACAAGCCCCACTCCGGCCACTACCGCTACCCCGACGGCCGACCGGCCGACGACTTTGACCTGTGGGCCGCCGATCTCGACGCCGACGGCGCCCTCGAGGCCGCGACCCTCGCTCCGCTCGAGTCCCCCGACCTCAACCGGCGGAAGACGCCCGAGAACGCCCGGATCGGCTACGTCCACAACGAGACCGCCCCACGTACCGACCGCGCCGGCCGTCTCTTCTTCTGGACCGAGCGGCTCGACGACGGTGGCGGCCGGCGTGACATCTACCTCGCCGAGCCCGACGGCGCCGGTGCCTGGCGCGAGCCGATGCTGTTGCCGTTCAACACCGCCCGCAGAGAGTCCGGCGTCGCTGCCGACCCCGACGGCCGCTGGATCATCATCGCCAGCGAAGGGCGGGGCGGTCTCGGGCGGAGCGACCTGTTCGTAGTCGCGAGGGACGGGGACCGCTGGGCCGAGCCCGTCAACCTCGGCCCCGAGGTCAACACCCGCCACCGCGAGGACTCCCCCGAGATCTCGCCCGACGGGCGCTCACTCTTCTTCTCGACGAACCGACCTGGGCCAGGCATCCCGACCGTGGACGCGGGCGCTGGCCCGGCCGCGACCGTCCACTGGGTCGACCTCGAGGCCGTCCCCGCCTTCCGACGCGCCACGAGCGCCCGTTAGCTCACCGCCATGACGCGCACACTCCTCGCTGCCCTCTGCCTCGCCCCACTCGCCGCCCTGGCCCAGGGCGACGGCGATGCGACCCTGCGGTTCCAGATCACGCCTGCGTTTCCCGACACGCTCACCTCGGAGGCCTACTCCGCGCTCCCCGACAAGGCCGCGTTCTCGGGCGTCGTCGCCGATCGACACCCGGACGGTCGTCTCAAGCTCCTCCGCTCGGTCGTCCGCGGCCAGGCCATCGGGTTGTGGACCGAGTGGTACCCCTCAGGCATCGTCCGCTACATCGGCCAGTGGGTCGTGGGCGACGAGGGCGGACGCGCCGGCGGCGAGGGGGTCTGGCTCTACTTCCACGAGAACGGGCGCGTCCGCTACCGCGAGGTCTACCGGGCCGACCGGGCGCACGGCCCGTCGGAGCAATGGCATGCCAACGGCCAGAAGGCGGGCGAGGGCCAGTTCCGCGACGGCACCCGCGTCGGGCGCTGGAGGTGGTGGGACGAGACGGGTAGCCTCGACAGCCTTCGGACCTATCCCGACGGAGGCCCGGCGTGGACGGCGTTCGAGCCCGGCGTCATCTCGCTCCCCGGCATCCGAGAGACCTCCCCCTCGGCGAGCGCCGACGGCCGGACCTTCCTTTTCGCTCGGACCGCCGACTGGGACCACAAAGTCCCATACCTGGCCACGGTCACGGATGCCGGCTGGCGCGTCGAGCGGGCCGCGTTCGCCGACACGGTGTACAAAGCCGCGCTCTCACCCGACGGTCGGACCGCGTTCTTTCAAACCCACGAGACCATCGCCGGGGCCAACGGCGACTCGCTCGTCACCCGCGTCGTCCGGTCCACACGCACCGCCAGCGGGTGGACGCCACCGGTGGATTTGCCGACGCTCGCTGGCCTCGACGCCGGGTACATCTCCGTCATCCCCAATGGGACGCTCTACCTTTTTGCCTGGCAACCACGCGGCGGCATCTACCGGGCCGAGCCCGACGGCCGTGGTGGGTATGGCGATCCCATCTGGCTCGGCGACGCGGTAAGCCCCGAGGGGACGACGTCGTTCGACGCGCTCGTCCACCCCAATGAGGACCAGCTCGTCATCTCGCGCGAGGTGCCCACTGACCGGCCGGACCTAGGCAAGAGCGGGTTCTACCTCTACCGACTGGTAGACGGCGAGTGGGTCGAGGACCGCAGGCTCGACCTCCCCTTCGGGTGGGGCGCGACGGTGCTGCCCGACGGGCGGTTCCTGTTCGTCCTCGATGGCGACCTCCAGACGGTCCCGCTAACGCCACTCGGACTGGACTGGTGAGCGCGTTGCCACCTCACGTCCAGCGCCGCCCCGGCATACACGGCGCCTAACCCACCCCTAGGTCCACCTTACCAAAGGACACCCTCTGGTCCGAATTGGCCCCGACGTCCCACTGAGATGGCTCCGCCTCCGAAGAAACCACTGGCGTGCACATGCGAAGGGGCTCATTCACGTCCCTCACCCCGTGGACAACCCGACCGACCTCGAGTTGTCCACGCATACCGTGTCGACCTTCTTCCGAATACCCTGTCGACTTTCGAATACCGACGCGACCATCCGCTAATGAGCAGTCTTACGCCCCTCGAATACGGACGCGACCTTCTGATATAGAAGGACCCAGACAGACGCTCCCTCCTCGAATACCGACGCGACCATCCGGTAACTCTCTCCTGTAACTCACCTGTAACTGAGCCGGCACCGCGTGTGGACAAGCGGACGAACGGCCGGGCCGTTCGACATCAGGTTTGGGTGAGGAGAAAAGAATTTGCAATAGCGGCTACACCGAGCACGACCAAAGCGGGGTGCCCTCTCGTGCCACGGCCAACGCCCCGCTCGCTCGCGCAGCTTCCAGCCTCGACGTGACCCGGGACCGACGACCGTTTCACGGTCGCCGCCCCCTCCGTGCCCTGACCTCCTGACCCAGCGAGGAAAGGCGCTGTCGGACGTGGGACCTCGCTGGACACGCCGCGTCGAGCTCCGCTCCACCAGGCGCCAACCGGACCGACCTCGTCCTGGCAGAACACCGAACCCGACCGAGAGAACAGGGAGGGTGGCGCGGCGCGCGCTCCGCAACGCACCAGCCCCCGCGCGACTCGGGATTCTGAGCGACTCACGCGCCGGACTCAGCGGGTTGCCGTCGAACCCGACTGCCGAAACAGCCTCGATTTCGCGTCCTCATAACAGATGTTATAGGGACGCCCACACCAAATCATGTCTCCCAGGTGACCACCCGGTCCCTGTATAGGTGCCGCATCAACCGGCCGCAATCCCACCCACGACCCGTTTTCGTCTGTGAGCCCGACGAGCCGTCCCAGACCAGGCCTCTCGCTGGACGGACTCAGACTTGACTGGGGACGCCACGACCGGTTCATTGTCAGTACGGCATAGTGTTCTGACACATCGCAGACCACTCCCGGCACCGTGGACCCCTTTGCTTCCCGTCTTCCAACTCGCGGCCGCTCCACTCGGCTGGACTCGACGGAAGCGGGGTACCCACGCGCCGTCGACCTGTTTGTCTCGCGGACGCGGCACACTCGCTCCGGCTCCGTCCACACCGAGCGGGCCTACCGGACCGACCTCCGCCACTTCGGGGCCTTCCTCGAGGCGCGCGTCCTCGAGTTCGACGCGGTCACTCGCCGCGACGCCGGGCTCTACCTCTCCCGCCTCGCAGCGGACCACGCCGCCCGCACCGTCCGCCGACGCGTCTCGTGCGTCCGGTCGTTCTACCGCTTCCTCCGCTCCATCGAGCTCGTCGCAGCCAACCCCTTCGACGCCCTCGACCTCCCCGACGTCGACCGCAAGTCGGAGACCCACAAGGTCCTGTCCGACGACGAGCTCTCCCGCCTGGTCGGCCTGCTGACGGCCGACGCAGCCGACGCTCGCTGCGACCTCGAGGACGCCCCCCGGCGCCGCAGGACCCGTGCATTCGCACGCCTCTTCACCGCCGAGCGACGCCGGGCAGCCTTGACGCTCATGGCGTTCGCCGGCCTCCGACGAGGCGAGGTGGTCGGGCTCACCCGCGACGCGCTCGTCGCTCAGCCCGAGGGGTTCTCGCTCGCGTTCACGGGCAAGGGTGGCAAGACGCGGACGGTCCCCCTGGTCGGGTTCGTCGAACCGGCGCTCGTCGGCTGGCTCGACGTCCGGCGCCGCGTCCCGTCGTCGTCTCCCACGGTACTGGTCACCCTCGCCGGCCGGGCGCTCGCTCCCAAGCAACTCCGGCGCGACTGCGCCGCCCTCGGTCAGCGCGCAGGGACGCGCGTCCCGCTCACGCCCCACGTCTTGCGACGGACGTTCGCGACCCGCTCGCTCCGGGCCTCCGGCGACATCCGCTCGGTCCAAGAGCTCTTGGGCCATGCCTCGATCAACACGACCGAGGTGTACACCCACGTCGACCAGGAAGGGCTCCGCGCACTCGTCGAGTCGATCGCGCTGCCGACCGTCCCCGCCCCGGCGCCATGACCCGCGTGGTCGTCGCCCTGTTGGTGTCTCTCGCCGCCTGCACGCCTCCCTCCGGCGGGCTCGCCGACCTCGAGGTCGTCACCGGCTTCCGCGTCTCACCCACCTTCAACGCCTTCTCTCGGCCGTGCGACATCCGCTACACGTTGCAGGAGCCGGCCCTGGTCCAGATCCGCGTCACGCGCGCCCAGCCCGACGGCCAGCGCGTCCTGGTCCGCCAGATCACCCAAGAACGGCGCGAGACCGCCGGCTCGCGCACCGCCGCTTGGCGCGGCATCGGACCCAACGGCCTGTTCGCACCCCAAGGGGAGTACGTCGTCGAGCTCTACGCCCGCCTCGAGGGCGGGACGTCGGAGACGTGGGAGCTCACCACTGTCATGTTCCGCACCTAGGTGGCCCGCTCCCCTCTCATCGTCCGGCGCTCGCCGACCGGCTTCGTCGTCCGCGACCCCGCCCTCGAGGCCGTCTTCGGCTGCCGGTGGCTCCCGCTTCCGTTTACCTCCGAGGCGGACTCCGCCGACGTCCTCGCCCACTTGCGACGCTCCAACCCAGGCCGACAAATCGACCTCGAGAGCCGTCAGGCCGGCGCAGCCAACGCACCTGACTCTCTCTTGCCCCATCCCCCTTCCCCAGCGAACCGTCAGGTCGGCGCAGCCAGCGGAGCGAGTGACATCCCCCATCCCTCTTGCGTTTAGGCACCCACGTCGCCGGCGGCGTCCTCGGCTACACCGTCGCCGCCACCTTCGTCCACTTGCCGTGGACCGCCACAGGCGTCGTCGTAGCGTCGGCCGCGGCTGCCGTCCCCGACATCGACACGTTGGGGAGCACGGTCGGCCGCGTGTTCTCGCCGGTCGCCAAGCGGATCGAGCGCCGCTTCGGCCACAGAACGCTCACCCACTGCTACGCCTTCCAGGCTGCCGTGGCCGTCGTCGCCCTTCCGCTCGTCTGGACAGGCCAGGCCCACCTCTACGCGGCCCTCGTCGTGGGCTACGTCTCCCACCCGTTCCTCGACACCTGGACCGTCCAGGGCGTCCGCGTCTTCTGGCCCTGGTCCGACCGCCGAGGCGTCTTCCCGTACTACAACCGCCAGGAGACCGCGTACCGCACGACGACCGGTAGCCGGGTCGATGCCTTCTTCGGCATCACGTTCGTCTGCCTCACCATCCCCTTTGCCGTCCTGGAGCACGACGGCTACCAGCGCTTCGTCCGCAAGGTCCAGGCCGACGCCAGCGCGGCCGTCCGCGACTTTCTCGACTGGTCCGCCGACGGCTACCTCGTCCAGATCGAGGTCGAAGCCTCCGACCCCCAGCACATGCGCCGGTTGGAGGGCACCTTCGAGGCCATCGGCACCACGGGCGCCAACACGCTCTTGGTGCGGGACACGACCAACGGCCGCGTGTTCAGCCTGGGACCAGCCTACACCGCCAACTTCCAGCCCAGCCGCGTCATCGCTCACCAAGGCGCGCAAGTCCAGGTGTCCCGCCGTCAAATCGATCTCGCGGGCCGCGTCCTCGCCGACCTCGAATCGCTCGTCCCCGCAGGCACCAACGGCC
>NZ_JBARYR010000446.1:0-6191 GCF_049648075.1 Rubrivirga sp.
ACGCAAGTCGCGCAGTACTGCGTGCTGATCGTGGCGTACACGATCCCGGCCGTCGCCATCGCGCTGTTGCTGTTCGGCAACCCGATCCCGCACGTCGCCATCGGCGAGGCGATTCCCTTGCTGGATGGGCTCCAGGCGGATCTCGGCCTCGACCCGTACACGAGTCCGTTCGTCAACAACGACCTGCTCAACGTCGTCTGCATCACGCTGTGTCTGATGGTGGGAACGGCGGGGCTTCCGCACGTGATCGTCCGGTTCTACACCGTCAAGAGCGTCCGCGCGGCGCGGTGGTCGGCGTTCTGGGCGCTGCTGTTTATCGCGATCCTGTACACGACGGCGCCGGCCATCGCAGTGTTTGCCAAGACGGCCATCTTGCAACAGTTCGTGGAGCTTGGACCCGAAGCGTTCGCGTCACAAACTTGGGTGCAGAGCTGGGCCGCGACCGGCCTCATCGACCTCGAGGCGATCCGCGCGAGCGGCGGCGACGTGACGGCGTTCCTCGGTGCGATCAACCGCGACATCATCGTCCTGGCGACGCCCGAGATCGCAGGCCTCGGTGCGTTCATCGTGGCGCTCGTCGCGGCGGGTGGTCTGGCGGCGGCGTTGTCGACCGCGTCGGGCCTGCTGCTGGTGATCTCATCGGCGCTCGCCCACGACATCTACGGCAAGGTCATCAACCCGGACGCCGACGACGCGCAACGGCTCAAGGTCGGGCGCTGGATGATTCTGGTCGCCGTCATCGGGGCGGGCTTGTTGGGCATCTTCCCGCTCGGGTTCGTGGCCGAGGTCGTCGCGTTCGCCTTCGGTCTCGCCGCGGCGTCGTTCTTCCCGACCATCGTGCTCGGCATCTTTTGGAAACGGGCCAACAAGCAGGGCGCGATCGCGGGGATGGCCGTCGGGCTGGCGTTCACGTTCATCATGATCGTGTTGATGCGCGCGCACGTCGTCGCGCCGGGCGTGTTCGGCGCGGCGCCCGTCCTCGAGTCGTTCCTGGGCATCAAGGCGCAGGGGATCGGCGTGGTCGGGATGCTGCTCAACTTCGGCCTGACGGTCGGCGTGAGTCTGGCTACGCCTCCGCCGCCGGCCGGCGTGCAGTCTCTCGTTGAGCAGATCCGGTACCCGCGCTCGCTCTCGGACGCGGAGTTGGCCGGGTAGCCGTCCTCGAGGCCCGGTCCGACCTCGAGGACGGCGTCGTCGATGCTCAGGTGTGGCGTGGCCACCTCCTCGCTCCAACCGAGCGTCATCCTGAGCGAGCGCAGCGGAGTCGAAGGATCTCAACCCGTCACGTTCGACCTCGAGGGCGGGACCGGGCGGGCGTCGCGTCGGTCCTCGTGCTCCGACCTCGAGGTCGCCTGGAACGGCTCGGCAGCCTGAGAGCGCCGCGATCTCTCCTCGTTTGGCAGGAGGCAGGTTCGCATTCGTCCTTGTCGAGCGTGACGGCCTCGAGGGCGAGTTGCATCGAGGCCGCGCCGGTCGCCCTCGAGGTCGCATCTTAGCGAGGCACCCGCACGCCCCGTTATGCCGACCCGTCTGCTCGCCCTCGCCTTGCTCGCCGCCGCCGCGTCGGCCCAGGCGCCGCTCACCGTCGAGGCCGGCTCGGCGCCGCTCATGACGAACGTCTCAGCGCGGGACGTGACCTCGCTGAACGGGACGTGGAACGCGGTCGTGGACCCGTATGAGACCGGCTACCGCAACATCTTGACGTTGGAGCCGATGAACCCGGCCCGGCGCGACATGTACGGCAACGACGCCCGCGTGACGGACCCGGCCGACCGCCTCGAGTACCTGTACCCGGCCTCGAGGACGTTGCGCGTGCCCGGCGACTGGAACACCCAGGCCGACGACCTCTTCCTGTACGAGGGCACCGTCTGGTACCAGCGCGACGTCCAAGACCCGCGCACAGACGCCGAGCGAGTTGCCGGCCGCCGCGTCTTCCTGCACGTCGGCGGAGCCAACTATGAGACGCTGGGATGGCTCGATGGGACGCCGCTCGGGGGTCACGAAGGCGGGTTCACGCCGTTCCAGTTCGAGATCACCGACGCTCTCGGGGCCGAGCCCGCCCGCGTCCTCGAGAGCCGTGAGGCCGGCGGAGCCAACGGCCGCGACGCGTACTCCTTGGTTCTCAAGGTCGATAACCGCCGCCGCCGCGACGCCGTCCCGACGCTGGCGACGGACTGGTGGAACTACGGCGGGTTGACCCGCGACGTCTCCCTCGTCGAGGTCCCGGCCACGTTCATCCGCGACACGTTCGTCCACCTCGATCCTGACGCCCCGGACCACGTCGCCGGCTGGGTCCAGCTCGATGGCGCCCTCGAGGTCGGAGCGACCGTCACCGTCCGCATCGGCGCCCTCGAGGCCCAAGCGCCGACCGGCGCCGACGGCCGCGCCACGTTCCGCTTACCGGCGCCCGACTTGGAGCGGTGGTCGCCGGACAGCCCGTATCGGCACACCGTCGAGATCGAAGCCGTCCTCGAGGACGAGGTCCTGGACCGGACGACGGAGCGCATCGGGTTTCGGACCGTCGAGACCCAGGGAACCGAGGTGCTCCTCAACGGCGAGCCCATCTTCCTGCGCGGCATCTCGATGCACGAGGAGCGGCCCGGCGGCGGGCGGGCGTCCTCGACCGAGCACGCAGCGACGCTCCTGGGCTGGGCGCGCGAGATGAACGCCAACTTCGTCCGGCTGGCCCACTACCCGCACAACGAGCACACCGTCGCGCTCGCGGACAGCCTCGGCATCCTGTTGTGGGCCGAGGTCCCGGTCTATTGGGCCATCGACTGGGAGAACCCCGAGACCTACGCCCGCGCCGAGCGCCAGATGACCGAATTGGTCACGCGCGACAAGAACCGCGCGGCCGTCGTCCTGTGGTCGGTCGCGAACGAGACGCCCCAGACCGACGCGCGGCTGTCGTTCCTGCGCGGGTTGGTCAGGACCGTCCGCGACCTCGACCCGACGCGACTGGTGACGGCGGCCCTGTTCAAGGAGACGCGCGGCACGACCGTCGTCGTGGACGACCCGCTGGCCGATGACCTCGACGTGCAGGGCGTCAACGAGTACGTCGGGTGGTACGAGGGCAAGCCGTCGCTCGCGGACTCGCTGACGTGGCAACTGGCCTACGACAAGCCGCTCGTGATCTCGGAGTTCGGCGGCGGCGCGCTCGCCGGTCACCACGGCTCGATCCACGAGGTCTGGACCGAGGACCACCAGGCGTACCTCTACCGACAGCAGGTCGGGATGCTGTCCCGGATCGACGGCGTGGCCGGCGTGAGCCCGTGGATCTTGATGGACTTCCGCTCGCCGCGGCGTCCGCTGCCCGGCATCCAGGACTTTTGGAACCGTAAGGGCGTCGTCTCGCCCGAGGGCCAGCGCAAAATGGCGTTCGACGTGATGCGCGAGTGGTACGGCCGCATCGAGGCCGAGGGGCGGCCGTAGCGCGTCCTCGAGGACATGGCCGGCTTGTTAGAACCGCGTGCTGAACCCGATCCCGCCGAACGCGTCGGGCGCGGTCTCCGTCAGACCCGTGCCAACGTCGACGACCCAGTAGTCCAGCAGTCCGATGCGGGCCTCGAGGCCGGGCCCCAGCCCGGCACAGACGTGTGCTTGCGGCCCGCTCACATCGATGGACCCACGGCCGGCTGGCCATCGACCTCGAGGACGAGACCTGTCTGGACGCCGGTGACGAACTCTGTGCTCTCGGTCAGGTCAGGACGGTCCGTAAGCCTTGGGCGGACACGGAGATGGCGAGGAGACGGAACACGACGACGTTGTCAGTTTAGGAGGCCCTAAATTAGCCCGGGCTAAACAGAGTCCCCGTGCCCACACCCGCAGCAGAGGATTACCTCAAGACGATCTATGCGCTCGCCCGCACGGGCGAGGTGGCGACGACGTCCGCGCTCGCGGAGCGCTTGGAGGTCGCACCGGCGTCGGTGACGGGGATGCTGAAAAAGCTGGCGAAGTCCGGGCTGGTGAACCACGAGAAGTACCAGGGCGCCACCTTGACCGAGCCCGGCCGGCTGGTCGCGGTCGAGACGATCCGCCACCACCGGCTGGTCGAGACCTACCTCCACCAGGCCTTGGGCGTCCCGTGGGACAAGCTCCACGACGAGGCCGAGGCTTGGGAGCACGTGCTCTCCGAGGACCTCGAGTCCCGCATGGACGCCGCGCTCGGCCACCCCACCCACGACCCCCACGGCGACCCGATCCCGACGCCCGACCTCGTCCTCGACGAGCGCGACCTCTTGCCGCTCGCTCGCCTCGAGGCCGGCCAACTCGCGACCGTCGCGCGCGTGAGCGACCACGACAACGCCCTCTTGCGCGAGGTCGGCGACGCCGGTCTCTACCCCGGCACCCGCTTCCGCCTCGAGGCCGTCTCCGACGACGGGGCCGCCACCATCCACGTGCTGTCCGGCGACCTCGAGGGCGACACCGTCTCGCTCAGCCCAGGCACACCTCCCTTCCTCTTCCTCGACGACGTCTCATGACCTGTACCTGCTCGACGCCCATCCGCTGGGTCGCTCCGCTCCTGTTCTTCCTGGCCCTGACGCTCGGCGCGTGCGGTGGCGACGATAAGGACACGCCGATCGCCGACCGCAAGGTCCGCGTCGTGACCACGACCTCGATGCTGGCCGACTTGGCCCGCGAGATCGGCGGTGAGCGCGTCGAGGTCGAAGGATTAATGGGTCCGGGCGTGGACCCGCACCTGTACCGTCCTCGAGAGAGCGACGTCGCCCGGCTCGTCGAGGCCGACATGGTCCTCTACAACGGCCTCGAGCTCGAGGGCAAGATGGGCGAGGCGCTCGAGCAGGTCGAGGGCTTGGGCATCGGCGCGGAGCCGGTCGCGAACACCGTCCGCTCCTCGAGGCTGCTCCAGCCCGAAGAGTTCGAGGGCGCCTTCGACCCCCACGTCTGGATGGACGTGAGCCTGTGGCGCGACGTCGCCGAGACCGTCGCCGAGGTGCTGGCTGACGCGGACACGGCCCACGCCGAGATCTACGCCGCCAACCTCGCAGCATATGACGCGGAGCTTGAGGCTCTCGACGAGTACGTCCGCGCGCGCGTCCAAGACGTGCCCGAGGACCAGCGCGTTATCGTGACGGCGCACGACGCGTTCAACTACTTCGGCGCCGCCTACGGCTTCGAGGTCCGCGGGCTCCAAGGGCTTTCGACCGCGACCGAGGCCGGGACCGGCGACGTTCAGGACCTGGCCGCGTTCGTGGCCGACAACGACATCCCGGCCATGTTCGTCGAGACCAGCGTCTCGGACCGGAGCATCAACGCCGTCCTCGAGGCCGTGCGCGCGCGCGGCGGGACGGTCGAGATCGGCGGGAGCCTGTTCTCGGACGCGCTCGGCGACCCCGATACGCCCGAGGGCACCTACGAGGGCATGATCCGACACAACGTCGAGACCATCGTCAGCGCCCTGAGCGGTGACACCACGGGTCCCGTCGCGGCACGCGTCCCGTCGTGAGCCTCGTGCCCGCCGCCGACACGGCCGCCATCGACGTCGCCGACCTGACCGTCGCCTACCGCGACGAGCCGGTCCTGTGGGACATCGACCTGCGCGTCCCCGAGGGCGTGCTGATGGCGATCGTCGGGCCGAACGGGGCGGGCAAGACCACGCTCATCAAAGCCGTCCTGGGGCTTTTACCGATTGCCGCCGGTCGCGTCGAGGTGTTGGGCAAGCCGCTCGAGAAGCGACGCCGCGACGTGGCCTACGTGCCGCAGCGCGGCTCCGTCGATTGGGACTTCCCAACGTCCGTCCTCGATGTCGTGCTCATGGGCACGTACGGCCGGCTGGGCTGGATCAAGCGGCCAGGCGCCAAGGAACGAGAGGACGCCCTCGAGGCCCTGGACCAAGTCGGCATGGCCGACTTCGCCGAGCGCCAGATTGCTCAGTTGTCGGGTGGTCAGCAGCAGCGCGTGTTCCTAGCGCGCGCACTCGTGCAAGACGCCCGCGTCTACCTGATGGACGAGCCGTTCCAGGGCGTCGACGCGACGACGGAGCGGGCCATCGTGTCGCTGCTCCAGCGATTGCGCGAAGAAGGAAAGACGGTCCTGGTCGTGCACCACGACTTGCAGACGGTCCCCGAGTACTTCGACTGGGTCCTCTTGCTCAACGTCCGCCGCGTCGCCGCCGGCCCGGTCGACGAGGTGTTCACCGACGCCAACCTGCGCGCCGCCTACGGCGGCCG
>NZ_JBARYR010000447.1:0-5157 GCF_049648075.1 Rubrivirga sp.
CGCGCGACTTCCGCATCGACGAGTACGACCACGCCGGCGTCGCCCTGCGGCAGCCCGGCTCGACGTTCAAGGCGTTCGTGTTCGCGAGCGCGCTCCAGCGCGGCTACGGCCCCGACGACGACCTCGAGGGCGGGGCGGCCGAGGTCGAGCTGGACGACGGGACAGTCTGGCGGCCAGCCGGCGGCTCCTCCGGAGGCACGCTGTCCGACGCGCTGGCCTACTCCAAGAACTCCGTCACGGCCCGGCTAACGCAGGAGATCGGCCCGCACCGGATCGCCCTCGTCGCGCGTCGGATGGGCATCACGAGCGACCTCGACGTCGTGCCCTCGATCGGGCTCGGGACCAGCCCCGTGACGCTCTTGGAGATGGTCTCGGCCTACGGCACGATCGCCAACGACGGGCTGCGCCGCCGGCCCCGCGTGCTCACCCGCGTCGAGACGGCCGCGGGAACGGTCTTGGAGACGTTCGGGAGCACGGGCGCCCAAGCGATGACGCGTCGCGACGCGCGCTACCTGCTCGACATGATGCGCGGCGTGATCGACCGGGGGACGGGCCGCGACCTACGCGCTATGGGCGTCACCGGCGACCTGGCCGGCAAGACCGGGACGACGCAGGGCTACGCCGACGGGTGGTTTATCGCGATGCGGCCGGGCCTCACGGTCGGGGCATGGGTCGGGTTCAACGACCAGCGCGTCACGTTCCAGTCGAAGACGACGGGCGAGGGATCGAGGACGGCGCTGCCGGTCGTCGGTGCGTTCCTGCGCCGCGTCCAAGACGACTTGCCGGACGTCGCCTTCCCGCCACCTCCTCAGCGCTACCAGGCCCTCGACTTCGACGCTGACGACGACTCGCTGTTGTACCAGGAGCCGGACGTCGCGGACGTGACTGACGAGGACTACGAGTGGTCGTACGGCGAGGACCCGTACCAACCCGCCGCCATCGACCCGCCGGACGTCGAGCGGCCAGAGGAAGACCGACCGGCGCTCCGCGAGCGTCCACCGCGCGTCCGTCCCGTCCTCGAGGACGACCCTTCAGACGTGGACGACGCATCGTCGCGCGATGGCCGCCAACCTATCCTGCTTCCGGCCGAGCCGCCGCAGCCGACCTCGAGGCCGGCGCCGACACGTCGCAACCCGAACAACGAGGGCGGTCGGACGGCTGAGGAGATCATCGAGGACGCCCGCCGCGACGGCGGGTGATCTTGAGGTGTGCCTACCTCGGCTGTATCGGGAGCACTCTCGCCCGTGCCCGGCTCGAATCGACGGAGATCAGAGCGCCTGCCTCGAGCTCGTCTTGGAACTGGTCGAGAGCGGCCAGAACGGTAGCGCCTGCGGACGCTGGTAGAACGTCGTGAGATCGAAGCTGGACGACGCTCGGTGCCGATGCGCCACCGCTTGCGAGAATGGATGCGAAGTCGAGATCGCACGTCAGAAGGGCCGCGCCGTGCGTCCGAGCCCACAACATGAGTTCGGCATCAGGCGCTCCTCCTGGCCCGATGTCCGACCAGTGGACCGCGTCGTGGCCTCCTTGTCTCAGGGCAGGAACCCACAACGGAGGAAGGTTCATGTCGACGAGCAGCTTCACGCCGCTCGAAGCGGCACTTCTCGCTCCTCGAGTCGCCAGGCCGCGTACTGGAGGGCAGCGTCTACGTCTTCACGAGCCAAGTACGGGTACGCGTCGAGGACGTCCGCGACGGAGTGCCCGGCTCCCAGGAGACCGACAACCACACTCACGGTCACCCGTGTGCCTCGGATACGGGGGCGTCCGCCCATGATCTCAGGGTCGAGTTCGATCCGGTCGATGGTCATGATATCCGAGGCGAGTCGCTTTCAATGTAGGTGATGCGCAGCAGGGTCCGTCTCACGGGCTCGGGGCCAGCCACCATGAATCGCCCTCGAGGCCGGAACGCGGTCGCGGCGTCCGGCATCGAGGACGACCCCACCCACGACCTCGATGCCTCGCGTTCTCCTGTTCACCGGCAAAGGCGGCGTCGGCAAGACGACGTGCGCGGCGGCTACGGCCCTGGCGTGCGCCAGCCGAGGCCAGCGGACGCTCGTCTTGTCGACCGATCCTGCCCACTCGCTTGCGGACGCCGTCGACCGTCCGCTCGGGCCGGAGCCGCAGCAGATCGCGCCCCGGCTGGACGCGATGGAGGTCGACCTGTACTACTCGATGCGGAAGTACTGGGGCAACATGCGCGAGCTGGTCCGCTCCGTGCTCCGTTTTCAGGGCGCCGACGCGATCGCGGCCGAAGAACTCGCGGCGCTGCCCGGAATGGGCGAGGGCTCAGCGCTCTTGTGGCTCGACGAGATGGCGCGGTCCGGCGACTACGACGTCATCGTCCTCGATGCGGCCCCGACCGGCGAGACGCTGACGCTCCTGACGTTGCCCCAAGTGACGCAGTGGTGGCTCCAGAAGGCGTTCCCGCTGCAGAAGCAGGCGATCAAGACCGTCGGGTTCGCGGTCCGCAAGACGACCGGCGTCCCGCTCGACCGGGGCTACGAGGAGTTGGACCGGCTGTTCGGCCAACTCGAGGTCGTCCAGACGCTCCTCCAGGACCCCGACGTCACGTCCGCGCGGTTGGTGATGAACCCCGAGCGGATGGTGATCCAGGAGGCCAAGCGGGCTTACACGTACCTCCAGCTTTACGGATACGGTGTCGACGCGGCGATCGTCAACCGGGTGATCCAGGGCGAGGCCGAGGGCGTGATGGCGAAGTACGTCCAAGCGCAGGGCGGCTACCTCGAGGAGATCGAGCAGTCGTTCTCGCCCCTCCCGGTGTTGCAGGTGCCTCACCTCGGGCAAGAGGTGTTCGGCTTGGAGTTGCTCGCACAGATCGCCGAAGGGCTCTACGCCGACCGCGATCCTGCGGCCGTCTACCACTCCGAGCCGTCCTACAAAGTCGAGGCCGAGGGCGACGCGTACACCGTCGCGCTCCGCGTGCCGGGCGCCGAACCGGGCGACATCGAGGCCGAGCAGTTCGGGGACAACCTGGTCGTCCAGATCGCGAACCAGCGCCGCAACGTGACGCTTCCGGCGTTCCTGGCCTACTACAAGCTGACGGGCGCGGCCCTCGCAGATGGCTGGCTCCGCGCGGAGTTCGAGCCGGAGGAATAGCAGCAGAGCTGTTCGGAGTTGTGTCGGTGAGCCCTCGTTAGGTTCAAAGCACATACGACCCCGACCGCTTTGCGTCTTCTCGTCCTGCTCCTGCTGTCCACCGCTGCGGTCGCCCAGACGACGTCGTTCGTCGAGGAAGACCTCACGTTCGACTCCGTCGAAGGCGTCTCGCTCACCGCCACAGTCTCTGTGCCCGAGGGACCGGGGCCGTTCCCAGGCGTCGTACTCGTCTCCGGGTCTGGGCTCCAGGACCGCGACGGCGGACCCGGCGGTGGCCTGATTCCCGACGGTCTCAGGATGTACCGTGACCTCGCTCACAGCCTCGCCGGCTTCGGCATCGTCGTGCTGCGCTACGACGAGCGCGGCATGGGCGACAGCCCGCGCGGCCCCGACTTCGAGAACTTGTCGTTCTCCGACCTCGAGGACGACGTGTCGGCCGCCGTGGACGCACTCGCTGCGCGCGACGACGTGGAGTGGGTTGGGATCGTAGGGCACAGCGAAGGCGGGACCCTCGCGCCTTCCATCGCCAACCGCCGTGACGATGTCGATGGGATCGTGATGATCGGAGGGACCGCCGAGCCTGGCTACGAGACGATCCTCGACCAAAACCGCGAGGGCATCGCACCACTCGGACTCGCAGACTCCGTCGTCGATTCTGTCTTGGTCCCGCTCCGGACGCTCTTCGAGATGGTCGCCGAGAACCCGGACGAGGAGCTCTCGGAAGTGGAGCTGGATCGTGCCCGCGAGCTTTTCCTCGAGTCAAACAGCCGCATTCCCGCCGAGGTCGCCGCTCGAATCGGCATGACACCTCAGGCGCTCGAGATGATGGCAAACGCCGCGGTCCCCCAACTCACGGCCGCTTCCTATCGAGCCTTCCTCGCCCTAGACCCGATTCCCTACATCGAGAACCTCGACGTGCCCGCCCTCGCGCTGTACCTCGGTCTGGACCGTCAGGTGAAGCCCACGCGTTCCGTCGCGCCGATGAGCGCCGCCCTCGAGGCGTCCGAGAGTCCGGCATGGCAAGTGACGACCGTCGGCGGTATCAACCACGTGATGCAGGCGGCCGAGACGGGCGCGTTCACGGAGTACGCCACTCTGGCGAGCGAGATCGACCCAACGGTTGCGGACGTGGTGGCGAACTGGATCCGCCGGACGGCGCGGTAGCGGTTCGTCCTCGAGGCGGCGTCTTTGCGCGATCTCGAGGTCGGCTCAGCTACGCAACTGGTCCACAAGTCGCAGCGCCGGGTTCGTCACGCGCCGAACGATGGGCGCCGGCGCCAGCGACGGGCCGAACCGGCGCTTGAACTCCGCGATGGACGGCGTGTTGGCGCCGCAGAAGTCGAACACCTCGAGGCCGTCGGCAGCGAGCCGAGACACCGTATCGGCTACGAGGACCGTCATGGCTGTACCTGGGACGCTGCCGGCGATCCAGTAGAACGCCGTCCGCCCGTCGTGGGCCACCACAATCGCGGCCTCGAGGTCGGACCCACGGCGGGCGCCGACGATGCGGGCGAGTCCGGCCTCGACGAAGGCCTCGGCCAAACCGGCGACCACGTCGTCCTCGAGGCCGAGATCCGAGCCTTGGCGACGGTACGAGTCCGTCATCAAGCGAACAGCGTCACCAGCGAGGGCGCCGTCCTCGATGATCTCGAACGCACTTGCCTCCTTGCGAACGGTCCGTCGCGTCGCGGTCGAGAAGCCGGCCTCGAGGTCGCCCCCAAGATCGAGGCGGTAGGTCGATCGGGGCGTCGCCGCCCAGTCGGCCCAGGTATACGGGCGGAGGTCGTCGTTCCCCAGCGCGAGCGTGAGTTGGTCGGCGGCGGCCTCGAGGTCGGTCAGGAGCCGGTCAAGCGACGAGGTGCGGGCGTGGGACTGGGCCTCGGTCGGGACAGCCTCGAGGAGCGGCCGCCAGACGGGCGCGAGTGGTGGGAGCGCGGCGGCTCGGAAGGGGCCTCGGCGCTTGATGAGCGTCGGCATCGCTGCGGTGCCGTCCCCTGTGGCGACCGCTCCGGCCTCGAGGTCGAACGCGCGGGCGTAGGC
>NZ_JBARYR010000448.1:0-5038 GCF_049648075.1 Rubrivirga sp.
GTCTCGAACGAGTCCGCGCTCGAGGCCGTGCCCTCGCTCGGCACCGTCGTCCCGAACCCGTCGGCGGCCCGGGCCTCGGTCTCGGTCACGCTCCAGGAGGCCGGCCACGCCACGGTCGCCGTCTACGACCTGCTGGGCCGCCAGGTCGCGACGGTGTTGGACCGCGCGCTCTCGGCCGGCACGGCGACGCTCGACCTCGAGGTCGGCGCGTTGCCGGCCGGCACCTACATGGTCCGGCTCGCGGCCGGCGGCGCCACGGTGGTCCGGCCGTTCACGGTCGCCCGCTGATCGAGCCCCGACTGGATCGCTCTAGGGGGCGGCGCCACGTCGGCGCCGCCCCGTTTTCGTTGCCGCCCTCGAGGGCGGCCTTCGACGGTGGCCTTCGACGGTAGGAGGTCGTCCTCGAGGACGCCGCATCGAATCCTGGATGGGCGAACAAGGGAGGCGCGGCCTCGATGGCCCCCTGTGACCTGGACGGTTCTGGCCGCACCGGGTCGGTCTCCAACATCACGTCGGAGCATCTATCCCAATACTCAGGTCCCGCCTTCGTGAGAACGACGGCGGATGGCTGCATCCTCGAGGCCGACACGTGCCCCTCTCCTGGGTGGCTCTCGACGGGGGACCGGCCTCGAGGATGAACGTCACGTCCTCGAGGCCGAGTCGACTACCGTGCCACCGTCACCCGGACCGTCGAGGACGCGCCCTCGAGGTCGATGCGGGCGACGTAGACGCCGGGCGCCAGGTCCGATGTGTCGAGGGAGAACGCGTGGTCGCCGGCGCCGAGCGTGCCCCGGTGCGCGACGGCGGCCTCCCGACCGAGCACGTCGTAGAGCACGACCTCGACGAGTCCTGCCCTCGAGGTCGAGAGCTGTAGGCGAAGGGCGTTCGTCGCGGGGTTCGGGAAGGCCGAGAACGTGGTCACCGCGAGCTCGTCCTCGAGGGCGACGCCGCCGGTGACGGTCACGGTGACCGTGCCGCTCGCTTCGGCGGTCCCGTCGCTGACGGTGAACGTGAAGGAGTCGTCACCGGTGAAGCCGGCGTCCGGCGTGTAGTTGACGATTGGGGTGCGCAGGCGGCCGGTCCCGTCGTCGCCGATCTCGGCGGTGCCGTTGGCGGGGTCCGAGACGGCCGTGATCGAGAGCGGGTCGCCGTCGGGGTCGGTCACGTCCTCGAGGACGTCGATGGGCGTGGTCTCGCCGGAGCGGGCGGACGCGGTCTGGGTCGCGGGGACGCTCGGGGGCTGGTTCTGGCCACCGCCGCCGCGCGTGATGTAGCTCGCCGCGTATGCACGAGGCCCCTGAGGTGTGGCAAAGTTCGTGGCCGACGTCTGGATGTTCGGGTCGCCTGTCGCCCAGACGTACACGTCCGTCGACACCGTGAATCCGGCTGTCGACACCGATGTCCCGTACTCGATCATCAGCGCTGGTGCCGAGCCCGCTGGTGTGATCAGCGTCCCCTCACCGACGACCTCTGTGCGGAAGTCCGTTGTGATGGTGAAGCCCTGGATGGTCTGGGTCGTCTGGTCCTCGGAGACGGACCCGAACCGGATCGGGAAGACGAGCTGTTGGAGGCCGTCAGGCTCATACACGATCACGGTCTCGGGCGTGCTGCCCTGCGCTGGGACGAAGATTCCCTGTGTCACGTACTGGTCGTCGCTGACATCGGCGTAGACGTATCCGGCGGTACCGTCGCCGTTGACGGCTGTCGTGTCATTGAGGACAGCGTAGTTGGCCCCGGGGAAGTTGGCTGCACCCGGGAGCCCTGCGACGTCACCATCCAGGTAGAACGTCTGAGCGACGGTGGATTCGACGGGATAGTCGATCGTGGTGAAGTCCCACGTTTGCCCTTGGCCTGTAAGCGCAATGAGGGCGTCGATCTCAGCTTGGTCGTCGGAGGGGACTTGGTCTCCGGTGCTGAACGACGTTCCCACGACCGTCTCGCCAGAGTCGGCGAAGTCGTAGAAGTCGTCAATGGTAAACGTGAGTTGGGCGCTGGCAGGCGCGGCCAGCATCGCGACAAGGGCGAGGAGTGCGAAGCAACGAGTCATAACGAGAGGGGAGGGGTGATCGAAAAGGTGAGGCATTGACCTCGAGGGCGCCTCCCCTTCACCGGGGAGGGCCACGAAATACGCGGTGACCCGACGGGCTCAGGCGGTACCATCCGGTATGCAGATCGAGACCGCCCGCCTGGAGGAGTTTGCCGCCGCCGTTCGCCCCCGCATCAGGGGAGACCTGCGGCTCGACGCGCTGTCGAAAGCGCTCTATGCCACCGACGCCTCGCTCTACCGTGAGCCCCCACTGGGCGTCCTGATCCCACGGCACGCCGACGACGTCCAGGCCGCCCTCGAGGCCGGCGCCGAGTACGGCGTCCCCGTTGTTGCGCGGGGCTCGGGCTCGAGCCTGGCCGGGAGCTCCGTCGCCGGCGGACTGGTCGTCGACACGACGAAGCACCTGCGGTCCGTCCTCGAGGTCGACCCGGAGAACCGAACGGCGACGGTCCAGCCAGGCGTCGTCCTCGACGATCTGAACGCGGCCGCGGCCGAGCACGGGCTGACGTTCGGGCCGGACCCCGCGTCCTCGAACCGGGCGACGCTCGGCGGGATGCTGGGGACGAACGCGACCGGCACGCACTCCATCCAGTACGGCTCGACGGTCGACTGGACCGAGTCGGCCCGGGTGCTCCTGGCCGACGGCTCGCCCGCCACGTTCTCCGCCCTCGAGGTCGATGCGTGGTCCGCCAAGACGAAGGTCGCCGGCCTCGAGGGCGAGGTCTACCGGCGCGTCGACGCGCTCTTGGGCGTCCACGAGCACGCGATCCGCAACGACACGCCGCGCTGGTGGCGCCGCGCCGGCGGCTACCGCCTGGAGCGGATGATCGAAGCGCCCGAGGTCGACCGCGGGCCGGGCCGAGCGTGGGACGGGACGCGCAACCTGGCGACGTTGCTCGCGGGCTCTGAGGGGACGTTGGCGTTCGCCACCGAGATCACCGTCGGCCTGACCGAGCGCCCGCCGCACGCCGCGCTCGGCGTCGTCCACTTCCCGACGCGCGCCGCCGCCCTCGAGGCCGTCGCCGGCATCATGGAGACCGGCCCGACCGCCGTCGAGCTGTTCGACAAAATTGCCCTCGAGCGAGCTCTCGACGTGACCGAGTACGCGCCGAAGTTGCACTTCGTCCAGCGCGGCACGCACGGCGAGCTGCCCGGCGCGCTCCTGATCGTGGAGTACAGCGGCGAGTCGCTCGCCGAGTGCCGCGACGGTTTGGCGACCCTCGCTCGCCACCTCGGCCCGAGCGCCGTGATCACCGTCCTCGAGGACGAGACGCGCATGGCCGACGTCTACGCGGTCCGCAAGGTCGGGCTCGGGCTCGCGATGAGCGCGCGGCTCCCGGTCCAGGCCGTCGCCATCATCGAGGACGCGGCGGTGCCGGTCGAGCATCTGCCGGCCTACATCCGCGAGCTCGAGGAGCTGATGGCCGAGTGGGACGTCGACGCCGTCGCCTACGCCCACGCCAGTGCCGGATGCCTGCACGTCCGCCCGTTCCTCGACCTCAAAGATCCCGGACGGGTCGCCGCCCTCGAGGCCGTCGCGCG
Organism: Rubrivirga sp.; assembly: GCF_049648075.1. Taxonomy (GTDB): domain Bacteria; phylum Bacteroidota; class Rhodothermia; order Rhodothermales; family Rubricoccaceae; genus Rubrivirga. The sequence continues at coordinate 3,590 of NZ_JBARYR010000448.1, forward strand.
TGGCTCTGCGCGGCTGGCCAGGAAGTACGGCGGCGTCATCGCGTCGGAGCACGGCGACGGTCGCGCGCGTGGGGCGCTAGCGGAGGACTTCTACACGCCCGCCCTCTACGCCGCGTACCAGGCGACCAAGCGCGCCTTCGATCCGGGCGGCCAGCTCAACCCTGGCAAGATCGTCGACGTGCCGCCGCTGACCGAGGCGTTGCGGATGGGGCCGGACTACCACGCCGTGCCGGTCACGACGGGGCTCGCGTTCTATGACGCCCAGGGCCGCGATGTCGGGTTCGTCGAGGCCATCGAGGCGTGCAACGGGTCGGCCGTGTGCCGCAAGGTGAGCGTCGGGACGATGTGCCCGCCGTTTATGGCGACGCGCGAGGAGAAGGACTCCACTCGAGGTCGGGCCAACGCCTTGCGCGAGGCGCTGTCCGGCGGCCTCGATGGGCTGACCTCGCCCGAGGTGGGAGAAGCGCTGGACCTGTGCGTCTCGTGCAAGGCGTGCAAGGCCGAGTGCCCGGCGTCGGTCGACATGGCGGCGCTCAAGACGGTGTGGCAAGCCAAGAAGTACGAGACCGAGTCGCCGTCCGCACGCGCGCGATTGTTTGCCGAGATGCCCGAGCTTGCGAAGCGCGTTGCCGGGCCCCTCGCGGCGGTTGCCAACCGCGTCAACGCGCTGCCGCCGGCCAAGGCGGCGTTCCGCGCCCTCGGCATTGCGCCTGAGCGTGCCTTGCCGCCGTTTACCACCAAGCCGTTCAAGTCGTCCGAGGCCCGACGACGCCGAGACCTCGAGGCCGACGCTCCGCGCGTAGCCCTTTTCGCCGACACGTTCGGACGGTTCCAGGAGCCATCCATTCCCCGCGCTGCCCTCCGCGTCCTCGAGGCCGCCGGCGCTCGCGTCGAGGTGCCGGAGTACCGGTGCTGCGGCCGGACCTACTTGTCCAAGGGGTTCTTGCCGAAGGCGACCAAGCTGGCGCACCAACTCGTCGAGACCTACGCGCCGCTCGCCCGAGACGGCGTCATGATCGTCGGGCTCGAGCCGTCGTGCATCCTGACGCTACGCGACGAGATCCCGCGTCTCGTCCAAACCGAGGACGCCCAGGCCGTCGCCGCCGCGGCCGTCACCTTCGAGGAGTGGTGTGACGCCCACGCCGACCGTCTCCGCGCCCTCGACTGGAAGCCCGCCGCGGCGGCTCTCGTCCACGGCCACTGCCACCAAAAGGCCCTGTCCCGCATGTCGGCCTCCAAGACGTGCCTCGAGGTCGCCGGCCTCGAGGTCGCGGAGACGAACGCGGGGTGCTGCGGCGTCGCGGGATCGTTCGGCTACGAGGCCGAGCACTACGACGTCTCGATGGCGATCGCCGAGGACCGGCTGGCGCCGGCGGTCCGTGCGGCGCCGGACGCAGTCGTGGTCGCGGCGGGGACGAGCTGCCGCGAGCAGATCGAGCACGCGACGGG
>NZ_JBARYR010000449.1:0-4920 GCF_049648075.1 Rubrivirga sp.
GGCCGACAAGCTCACGGGCGACCCCGAGATCGAGGCCCAGCTTGAGGCGCTCGTCGAGGACGAGCTCGGCGGCGACCCGACGGAGCTGTTGGAGTTGGTCGTGGGACTCCGCGACGACCCGCTCGACGTCAACGCCGCGACGGCCCGAGAGCTGGCGCAGGTCCCAGCGCTCGGCCCCGAGATCGCAGCGGCGATCGTGCGCTACCGTGCCCAGAACGGACCGTACCAATCGCTCCCCGGCCTCCGACAGGTCGAGGGCGTGACCGCCGACGTCTACCTCGACGCTCGGCCATTCCTGACCATCGGCCCGCGTCTGGAAACGAACGCGCCCGTCTCCCGCTTTCCCCAGGCGCCGACGCTCGGCACCGTCCTCGACGGGTTCCGCTACACTGGGACGCAGCGGGTCCAACGGCGGCTCGACCTGGGCGAGGGCTTCCAAGGACCCGACTCTACAAGAGCGTTCCTCGGCTCGGCCTCGAGGATCTACACACGCCTGCAGGCGACCTACCGGCGCCAGGTGTCGGTCAACGTGACGCTCGAGAAAGACCCCGGCGAGCCGTTCCGGTTCGACGACGGCACCAATACGTACGGGTTCGACTACCAGAGCGCGCACGTGGCCGTCCTCGACGCCGGCCGCATCGACGCCCTTGTCGTGGGCGACTTTGTGGCCGAGTTCGGCCAGGGCGTCGCGCTGTGGCGAGCATCTGGCTTTGGCAAGGGACCCGACGCGATCGGCGGGCCGGTACGGAGCGGGCGCGGAATCCGGCCGTACGGGTCGGTCGACGAGAACAACTTTTTCCGAGGGGCCGCCTTGTCGGTCGCCGTCGTGCCGGGCGTCTACGTGTCCGCGTTCGCCAGCCGCCGCGCCCTCGACGCGAGCATCTTTGCGCCCGACTCCTCAGACCTGGCCGATCCCGACCTGCCGGGCGCCTTCGACGCCATCGTCACGAGCCTGAACGCGACGGGCCTGCACCGCAACGACCGCGAGCTGGCGCGCAAGGACGTCCTCGATGAGACACTCGTCGGCGGCGGCGCGGAGTACCGGATCGCGAACGGCCGCGTCGAGGGCCGAGCGGGCGTCATCGCGACGCAGTCGCAGTTCGACACGCCCATCGGCGGCGGGACGCGGCCGGACCAGTTCTTCGCTTTCCAAGGCGACGAGGCGACGGTCGTCAGCGCCTACGCCGACGCTCGGGCGCGGGCGGGGCTCGCCTTCCTCGAGGTCGCGAGAGGGGCCGGCGGCGGGCTGGGTGGCGTCGGCGGCGTCGGGATTGACCTGGGCGGAGGCGCGGATCTGTTGGTCGTCGGGCGGAGCTACGCGCCGGACTTTCAAACCTTGCACGGCTACCCGTTCGGCGAGCGCAACGGGATCGGACAGAACGAGGACGGGATCTACGCCGGGGTCCGCATCCAGCCCTCGAGGTCGTGGACCATCAACGCCTACCTCGACCAGTACCGGTTCCCGTTCCTCCGCTTCAACGTGCCGCGCCCGAGTCGAGGGCGGGAGGCGCTGCTGCACGTCGAGCACCGTCCCAGGCGGTACCTGCGCGTCTACGGCCAAGCCCGGACGGAGACGCGCGAGGTCGGCATCGAGGTGCCCGGGACTGTGCCCGGCTCGATCGTGGACGGGCTGGGCGAACAGACGCGGCAGACGGTCCGGCTGCACGGCGAGTGGGACGCGTCGCGGCGGCTCCGGCTGCGGGCTCGCGTCGAGGGCTCGCGCTTCGCCGACCAAGACGGCGTGACCGTCCAGACCGGGTCGCTCGTGTACCAAGACGTCCGCTGGCGGCCTCTCTCGTGGCTCCGCGCCGACGCGCGCCTGACCCTGTTCGACACGGACGGCTACGACGCCCGGCTCTACGCCTTCGAGAACGACCTGACGGGCGTCTTCGCGATCCCGGCGCTTTCGGGCCGCGGCGTCCGCTCGTACGTCTTGCTCCGGGCAGACCCGTTCGAGGGCGTGGTCGCGCAGCTCAAGCTGGCGGCGACGTGGCTCCGCGGCACGAACCGCATCGGCAGCGGGGACGCGGAGGTCGAGGGGAATCGGATCAGCGACCTGGGCGTGCAGGTGCGGGTGCGGCTCTGAGGTGCGGAGGTCAAGATGCTCTCGTCCTCGAGGGCGCATGCCCGGTCCGGCCTCGAGAGCCGTGAGGCCGGCGCAGCCAACGACTCGGACGCGCGACCTCGAGGACGGCTCGCTCGTGGCGTCGCCGGCCCCGCGTTTGTGAAACCGGTCGGGGAGCGACACAAAGTGGCGGCGCCCTCGTATCGTGCGGTCCGAGGGTTGGCCCCCGCACGCGATCGACGATCTGAGCGCGGGCCGTTGGGCGCAGGGGCCGTGGTGGGACCCTGCGCCTGCCCTCGCCTGGGGCGTACGTTGGCCGACGCGATGGACATCGACCTCTCCCCTCTCCTGGATGCCCTGCCCGACCTCGAGGCGGTGTACGTGTTCGGCTCTCGGGCGACCGGCGACGCCCGGCCGGACAGCGACCTCGACATTGCGGTCTTGGCGCCGGCACCCCTCGACCCCGTCGAGCGGTTCTACGTCCAGGAACGTCTCGCAGGTCACCTCGGCCTCGATGTGGACCTGGTGGACTTGCGTTCGGCCTCGACGGTGATGCGCGCCGAGGTCCTCCGCACGGGCGCCGTCGTCCTCGACCGGGACCCGACGACGCGGGCGTTCTGGGAAGTGACCGCGATGTCGGCGTACGCCCTTCTCAACGAGGAGCGGCGCGGCATCCTCGAGGACGTCAAACGCCGAGGACGGGTCTATGGCTGACGACGTCGTTTTGAATAAGGCCGCCGTCATCGGGCGGTGCGTCGCGCGAGTCCGTGAAGAGAGCGGGCTCGACCCCGCCCTCGAGGACGTGACGCGCCAAGACTCGGTGGTGCTCAATCTGCAGCGGGCGTGCCAGGCTGCCATCGACCTCGCAATGCGGGCGTGCCGGATGGACGGGCTCGGGATCCCACAGGACAGCCGCGACGCGTTCCGCCTCTTGATCGAGGCCGACGTGCTCCCCGAGCCCCTCGGAGCGTCGATGCGGTCGATGGTCGGCTTTCGCAACGTGGCCGTCCATGACTACCAGACGCTGAGTTTGCCGATCGTGCGGGCCATCGTCCGAGGTCACTTGGGCGACCTCGAGGCCTTCGCCGCCTGGGCGCTCCGCCGCTGACGCTCGGCCTCGAGGTCGCACATTCGAGGTCGCGCCATCGAGGACGGATACGCCGAAAGCGGTGCCGTACGTTGAGGCCGTCCGCCCCGATTGTCATGGCCGTCCTCGAGTTGCCCTCCGTCGTCACCCCCGAGCGCGCTCGGCTGATCCTGGCCCTCGGCCTGTTCCAGGACGGGGACGTCTCCGTCGGCAAGGCGGCCGAGATCGCGGGGCTGAGCTACCGGTCGTTTCTCGACGTGCTGCGCGAGCGCGACATCCCGGCGTACGTGATCGATGAGGAGTATTGGGAGCAGGAGCTGGCCTCGCTCCGCGCCCTCGAGAGCTCCGATGCCGGAGCCAAGTGAAGGGCATCGTTGTCACGGACACGTCCCCGCTCATCGCCCTCGAGCGTGTCGGAAAGCTCGACCTCTTGCCGGGCCTCTATTCCGTCGTCGCGCCGAGCGTCGTGGTCGCGGAGTTCGGGTCGAAGCCGGACTGGCTCCGCATCGAGGACGCTCGAGACCGCGCTCGGGTCGCCGAGCTCGCGGCGTCACTCGACGACGGCGAGTCCGAAGCGATCGCCCTCGCCCTCGAGACGCCGGGTAGGCCGCTGCTGATCGACGAGATTCGAGGGCGCAGAGCGGCTCTCCGGTTCGGCCTCGAGGTCATCGGGACGCTCGGCGTTTTGATTCGAGCTCAGCGCGCAGGCCTGATTCCCGCGGTCCGACCGCTCCTCGACGAGCTCCGCGAGGCCCACGGCTTTCGGGCGTCGGACGCCATCGTAGCGGCCGTCCTCCGGCAGGCCGGCGAGGGGTAGGCCCGTCCTCGAGGACGGCCGGTATCTTCGTGCCTCCCCCACCGTAGCACGTTGTACCTCAGCCGGCTCGACCTCCACGGCTTTAAAAGCTTCGCCCAGAAGACGAGCGTGTCGTTCTCGCCCGGCGTGACGGCCATCGTGGGGCCGAACGGGTGCGGCAAGTCGAACGTGATCGACGCCGTCCGCTGGGTGCTCGGTGAGCAACGCGCGCGGCTGCTCAGGAGCGAGTCGATGGCCGGCGTCATCTTCAACGGCGCCGAGGGCAAGCGCCCGCTCGGCCTGGCCGAGGTCTCGCTCACCGTCGAGAACACGCGAGGCGTCTTGCCGACCGAGTTCTCCGAGGTGACCGTCACGCGGCGGCTCTACCGCAACGGCGACTCCGAGTACATGCTCAACGGGACCGTCTGCCGCTTGCGCGACATCCAGGACCTGTTCATGGACACCGGCATGGGCGCCGGCGCCTACTCGGTCATCGAGCTGTCGATGGTCGAGGACATCCTGTCCGAGCAGGCCGACGACCGACGGCGCCTGTTCGAGGAAGCGGCCGGCGTCACCAAGTACAAGCGCCGCCGCGCCCAAGCCCTCCGGCGGCTCGAGTCGACCCAGTCCGACCTGACGCGGCTGGACGACATCGTGGAGGAGGTCGAAAAACAGGTTCGGTCGCTCCAGCGGCAGGCTCAGAAAGCAGCTCGGCACGAGCGCTACGCGACGCGGCTGCGGCGCCTCGAGCTCGCCATGGCCGCCCACGACCTCGAGCGACTACAGACCGAACGCACTGCCCTCGAGGCCACGGCGCGGGACCGCGGGACCGAGGCCGAGGGGCTGGGCGCGAAAGTCGCCCGGGGCGAGGCCCAGCTCGAAGAAGCGCGGACGACGCTCGTCGGGATGGAGCAGATGATGGGGCAGCGAGCGCGAGCGCTGCGCGACCACGCTGAGACGGTCCAGAAGCTC
>NZ_JBARYR010000450.1:0-1540 GCF_049648075.1 Rubrivirga sp.
GTGGTGACGGCCTACGGCCACGACCGCCCCGGCGTGCTGGCCGCCATCACGGCCGAGCTCTCGGCGGCCGGCGCCAACATCTTGGACGTGTCGCAGAAGGTGCTCCAGGGCTACTTCACCGTCGTGCTCGTCGCCGACCTCGAGGCCGGGAACCTGGCGGCGACCCGGGACGCGCTCTCACGCCGAGGCGCGGACCTGGGCGCCCGGGTGCTGTTGCAGCACGAGGAGCTGTTCCAGGCGATGCACCGGCCATGATGGGGGCTGGGGGTTGGGGTTTAGGGGTTGGGGACAGTGTTGAAGAAGCCGGAGTCGAGTACGCCTCGAGGACGGTTCGCAGCTTTCGAGATCTCGATGTTTGGCGGGATGGACTGGACCTAGCGGAAGCGGTCTACTCCGTCACGAGACACTTTCCTGATGAAGAGCGATTCGGGCTGACGAGTCAGCTTAGACGGGCGGCTGTTTCCGTTTCGTCGAACATCGCAGAGGGCTGGGGTCGAAGCTCTCGGAAGGACTACGTTCGGTTTCTCTACGTCGCTCGGGGCTCGCTCTTCGAGGTCGCGACTCAGATAGAGATCGCACAGCGTGTGGGTCTGTTAACAGCCGACCAAGCAGAGCAAGTCAAATCCGTTGGCACAGTCTGCGGAAAGCGCCTGAGCCGACTCATCCGCTCCCTACGGCGCCCCCAACACCCAAGCCCTAACCCCGTGCCTCTATCCCTCCCCGAGATCCTCGAAACGGTCCAGATGACCGAGGCCGACGCGTTCGACATCCGGACCGTCACGCTCGGGATCAGCCTGCTCGGGTGCCAGAGCCGCGACGCCGAGTCGACGCGGAGGAACGTGTACGACCGGATCACGCGAGCGGCCGAGCACCACGTGGCGGCGGCCCACGAGATCGAGCGGCAGTACGGCGTCCGCATCGCCAACAAGCGGATCTCGGTGACGCCCGCGTCCATGGTCGGCTCCAACTTCGGGCCCGACGAGTTCGTCCGGCTGGCCGAGACGCTCGACAAGGCCGCCGTCGAGGTCGGCGTCGACTACCTCGCCGGGTTTAGCGCCCTCGTTGAGAAGGGCGCCACGCCCGGTGACGACGCGCTCATCGAGGCGCTCCCCGAAGCACTCGCCACGACCGGCCGCGTCTGCGGGTCCGTCGCCTGCGGCAGCACCCACGCCGGCATCAACGCCGACGCCGTCCTCGAGGTCGCGAGAGCGATCAAAGAGATGGCCTCGAGGACGGCCGACCGCGACTCGATCGGGTGCGCCAAGTTCGTTGCGTTCTGCAACGCCGTCGGGGACAACCCCTTCGTGGCTGGCGCCTTCCACGGGCCGAGCGAGGCGGCAAGCGCGCTCAACGTCGGGATCTCGGGACCGGGCGTGGTTCTTCGCGCCGTCGAGGCCGTGGGCGACGACGCGGATTTCGGAGCGATCACGGACGCCGTCAAGCGGGCCGCCTTCAAGATCACGAGGGCCGGCGAGCTGTTGGGCCGCCGCGTCGCGGAGACGCTGAGCGAGAAGACCGGCAGCCGCGTCCCGTTCGGGAT
>NZ_JBARYR010000451.1:0-2866 GCF_049648075.1 Rubrivirga sp.
CACTTCCCTATATAGGAGAAGGCTGGTACCGTAAAACTTTTAATTTAAAGCCGGATGCTCAACAAAGAACCCTCATACAGTTTGATGGTGTGATGAGTGAACCACAGGTCTATCTTAACGGCAAGAAGGTAGGCGAGTGGAAATATGGCTACAGCTACTTCTATTTTGACATAACTGATCTATTGTGCCCAGATGGCAAGAACACTCTGGTAATAAGCTGCTCCAATAAACCAAAATCCTCGCGCTGGTATCCTGGGGCCGGTATTTACAGAAAGGTACGGCTCATCACTAAAAATAAAACCAGTATAGACCACTGGGGGGCTGCTTTTACCACACCCCATGTACACAAGGCACAAGCACAGGTCAACCTAAGGTGCCGCGTTACCGGCCAGCCCGATAGCGTTGTCACTTCCATTTATGATAAGAACAAGAACCTGGTAGCCCAGGCTACGGCTTACCAGTTGTTCCACGATAGCTATGAACAAAACATCGCCGTCAGGAGCCCAAAACTGTGGAGTCCGGAACATCCTGACCTGTACACCACGGTACTAGAAGTTTATAAAGGAGGCCAAAAGGTGGACCGCCTAGAGCAAGTATTTGGCATCAGGACGCTAGACTATTCTAGTGAAGGGTTTAAATTAAACGGTAAGGTTACCAAGTTTAAGGGTGTTTGTCTGCACCACGATCTAGGCCCGCTGGGCACGGCGGTAAATACGGCCGCCCTGCGCCGGCAGTTGCAATTGCTTAAGGGTATGGGGTGTAACGCCATACGCAGTGCCCATAACATGCCCTCGCCGGAACAATTGCAGCTGTGTGACGAGATGGGATTTATGGTCATTGCAGAAAGTTTTGACGAGTGGAAGGAACCCAAGGTAGAAAACGGTTACCACCGCTATTTTGACAACTATGTAGATCGGGATGTCAACAACCTTGTTCAGGCAACCCGCAACCATCCCTCTATTGTAATGTGGAGTGCCGGTAACGAGGTTCCTGACCAGTGGGGGTCAGAGGGCGTGAAGAGGGCACGGTACATACAGGACCTGTTCCACCAGGCAGATCCCACCCGTCCCGTAACCGTGGGGATGGATCAGGTAAAGGCGACCATGGCATCTGGTTTTGGGGCCATACTGGACGTTCCAGGCCTTAATTATAGAGTACATCTTTATGAAGAGGCCTTTGAGAAGTTCCCGCAGGGGTTTTTGTTGGGTTCAGAGACGGCGTCTACCGTAAGCTCGCGCGGGGTCTATAAATTTCCCCTTACCATGGGACCTATGGTAGAACACGAGGACCTACAGTCGTCATCTTATGATCTGGAATATTGCAGCTGGTCCAACCTGCCAGACGATGACTTTATTCTGGAAGATGATAAGCCCTGGGTAATAGGTCAGTTTGTGTGGACCGGTTTTGAGTATTTGGGAGAACCCACCCCCTATGATGCCTACTGGCCCGCACGCAGTTCGTACTTCGGCATTTTTGATCTAGCGGGCATTCCCAAGGACCGCTACTACCTATACCGCAGTCGCTGGAATGATGATGACGATACGCTGCACATCCTGCCCCACTGGAACTGGGAAGGCAGGGAGGGACAGACCACACCTGTATTTGTCTATACCAACCATCCCCAGGCCGAGCTGTTTGTTAATGGTAAGAGCCAGGGCATACAGAAAAAGACTAATAAAGGGACGCCACAAGAGCGCTACCGCCTTATGTGGCAGGATGTGATCTATGAGCCTGGAACGGTAAAAGTAATAGCCCTAGACAGTACCGGCACTGCAGTAGGCATTAAAGAGATAAAGACTGCCGGCACACCACACCACCTGGTACTTGACCCCGACCGCAAGACCATAAAGGCCGATGGTGAGGACCTTAGTTTTATAACCGCCAGTGTGGTAGATAAAGAGGGAAATTTATGTCCCAATGCGGCAAACCTGCTAGAGGTAAAGGTAGAAGGCGCGGGCATCTTTAAGGCAGTTTGTAACGGCGACCCTACATCACTACGGCCTTTCCACCTTCCCACCATGCCCGCATTCAGCGGTAAGCTGGTGTTTATTGTGCAAAGCAGCAAGCAAGTCGGAAGTATTACGGCTCGGGTAACCTCCCTGGGACTTAAAACGTCAGAGATCACAATCTCCAGCAACGAGCCGTTGCAATAATCACCAGCAGTTTATGGGTGCTTGCTTTACCAAACAAACCCTGAAATACGACCTATATCATCTTTTTTAAACACCCCATAGGCTTCATAATCTTTCTGTTAGCTATGGGTTTTCTGTTATAGAGAGGTGTTGTTGTGGGTTACGCTTTCGCGAAAGCAGGAACTTTCAAATACCCCAACGTTGCAAAAAATATCTACCATCATTAAGAAGTAGTTGCTTCTAAAGTTTGTTCATATTTCAGAAAGTAAAAGTGAAGTATAAACATCAGTCTAAAAAAGAACCGCATGTATGGGCGTGGCTGGTTTTAAAAATAAAAATGAGAATGGCAACATCAGGTATTGTATGGTTGCTATGGTATAGGGTCATTAAATAGAAAAGCCCGGCACATTTGCCAGGCTTTTATACTATTTCTAGGAATTGATCTAGTCAGTGGTCAAAGTGATATTGTCAATTTCATAGGTGCCATCAAAGCTAGAATCCCCGCTACCTTCATACTTAAAGGCAAGGTGGCCGGTACCGCTAAGACAGTCCAGAGAGGCAAAGTTTGAAAAGACCCAGGTGCCAAAGGGTGTGCTGTCAGACACGATAACCACATCGGCTAGCGGCTCCCATAGTGCTGACGGGATATTTGCAGGGGTACCGTCCCAGTTACCACTATAAAGCACTTGCATGGAGGATCCATCAGAAAAACTGTTGGAACTTTCAAAAGAAAA
>NZ_JBARYR010000452.1:0-17538 GCF_049648075.1 Rubrivirga sp.
GATCGCCTCCCAAGACGTCACGCAGCAACCTCGAGGACGAACTGTCGGGCTCGGGGCTCGCGTACTGCGCGCCGTGGTCGTAGCGCCAGCGGAACGGCTCGCCCTCGAGGTCGGCGGCGTCGCGCCAGCGCGTAGCGGCGCGGCCGGAGACGCCGCGGCTCTTTTCGAACACGACGACCTCGAGAGCCGGCCCCGGACGGGATCCGGAGTCGGAACCGAGGGCGTGGGCGGCGGCGAGCCCGGCGGGGCCGGCTCCGATGATGGCGAGGCGCATGGGACGCGGGGAGGGGCCGGTGGCACCGCACCCGTGACGCCGGGTTCCGCTCTACGACGCGCTTGGCTGAGGGCGCACTGTGGGAGCCGGATCAGCACGCACGTCGGACTTCGACACGTAGACGCCGCCGCCCGGGGCACGCTCGGTTTGAGACCGGGCCTCCCGAGCTCGTTGGACCACCGCGACCAGGTCGGCTCGCTCGTAGGGTTTGGTCAGGTACTCGTCGAACCCCGCGGCCAGGAACCGGTCGCGATCTCCCGGCAGGGAGTACGCCGTCACGGCGACGATGGGGAGCCCTGCAAACTCCGGGATGTCGCGGAGCTGCTGCATGACGTCCTCCCCCGAGATCGACATGCCCAGGTGGATGTCGAGCACGACCGCCGACGGCCGCTCGGCCTCGAGGGCGTCGAGTGCCCGCTCCCCGCTCGACGCGATGGCGACGCGGTAGACGTTGGACAGCGAGTGGGCGGCGATGCGGCGGGCGTGCTCGTCGTCGTCCACGACGAGGACGAGTGGCCTCGTGTCGGGGCCGTTCGCAGTCTCAGCGGCCGGAAACGAGACCGTGAACTCGGTGCCGACCCCCTTCTCGCTGTCGACCGTGATGCTCCCACCCATCTGCTCGACGAGCCCGAGGGAGAGCGACAGGCCGAGCCCGGCCCCCTCATACCGCCGGCCTTCGCCGGCCGACTCCTGCTCGAACGCCCCGAAGATGCGCGGCAGGAACTCCTTGTCGACGCCGATCCCCGTATCGAGGACGGTGACGATGACGCGTGGACCGTTCGAGATCGTCTCCGTTCGGACACCGAGCGTGACGGACCCGTCGTCGGTGAACTTGAGCGCGTTTCCGATCAGGTTGTGCAGGACGCGCAGGAGCGCACCCTCGTCGGCGATCACGGCATGTTGACCGGGTGGGACCTCCGCGTGCACGGAGAGGCCTTTCTCGCCCGCTGCCGGACCGAACATCTCGGCCGTCTCTCGGATCAGGTCGCCCACGTCGATCCGCTCCTTGGCGAGCTCGCCGCCCTCGGCCTCCAAGCGCGCGATGTCGAGGACGGAGTTGAGCGTGTCCATCAGCCGCTTGCCCGATCGGGCGATCAGCCCGACGAACTCGGACTGCGTCTCGTCCTCGACCTCCTCCCCCAGAACGTCCGCAAAGCCGAGGATCGCCGTGAGCGGCGTTCGGATCTCGTGGCTCATGTTGGCGATGAACGTACTCTTGATCGCGGCCACCTCCTCGGCCTGCTGCTTGGCGTGGACCAAGACGGCCTCGGCCCGCTTGCGGTTGGTGGCGTCTCGCAGGTTGAGCACCAAGCCGTTGACAGCCGGATCGTCGTAGAGCGCCGTGGCGGCCCCCTCGACAAACACCTCGTGACCATCCGCGTGGCGAAGACGGAACTCGACCTGCGACGGGGCCTTCCCGGATTGAGCTTGAGCCAGAAAAACCTTCGCGTCCTCGAGGTCGGCCGCGTGGATGAGCTCCGTCAGAACGTGCCCGATGAGCGACTCAGGCTGCAAGCCTAGCAGGTCCGACACGGTCGGGCTGACGTACGTCAGTCGGTCCTCCCGGTCGGCCACGACGACCACGTCAGACGAGCGCTGGACGAGGGCCTTGAAGCGGGCCTCGCTGCGGTGCAGCGCGATGCGCGCTTCGCGCTCGGACGTGATGTCCTCGACGGACCCCTCGAAGAATATCGGCTGCCCGTTGTCGTCGAGGCCCGCGTGAGCGTCGATTCGAACGTAGCGGAGCTGGCCATCGGGACGTCGCCACCGGGTCTCGAACCCTCGGACGGCCCCCTCACGAATGACCGTCTCGCTGAACCGTGCGCGGTCGGCGGGGTCGGCGTAGAAATCGGACGCGTTGTATCCGCGCGCAGCGGCCACGCTCTCAGCACCGACCATGCGTGCGAGAGCCGGGTTCGCAAGCAGGATTCGGCCGTCGGCGGCGGTCCGGTACATCCCGACCGGGAGGTGGTCGAAGAGGGACCGGTACCGCTGCTCCGAGGCCCGCAGGGCTGCGTCGAGCCGAGAGCTCTCGCCCTCGGCTCGCGTAATTTGTTGGCCGGTATGCCGTGCGTAGATGGCTCCCGCAGACGCGGACAGCGCCGCAGCCGCGGCTACGATCACGATGGCATACGCTGCCGCGTCGTCCGGCGTCGAGTAGGGGACGACCGCGTGACCGGTCGCGTGGAGCAAGTAGAGGCCGATGGTCCCGAGCACCCCCACCACGCCGCCAACCACAGCCAGTCGTGGCCCCGACGTCAAGGCCCCCGCCAGAGGCGCCAGGGCCGTCAGCGCCAACGCCGGATCGCGGATGCCCAGATCGAGGGACGCCTGGGCGAGCGGCGTGACCGCGAGGTTGATGGTCAGGATCCACGCCGCGGCCTCGATGCGGCCTCCCCAGCGCACCACACACAGAGCGAGCACTGTCACAGACAAAGAGACCAGACCCTCGAGCAACGCAATCCCCGGAGCGCCTCCGACCCCGAGCGCCGTGACGAGCCCCGTGTAGCCCACGAGAGAGAACCACCCGCCGACCACCACGATCCGTGCCCGACGCTCAGCCGCGGCGCCTTGTGGACGACGGTCCGAGTCGATCCACCGGTCGACGGTGTCGGAGAATCCGGGTCGGAAGGTGAAAGTGGACGTCACGCCGGGTCGTTTGGTAACGGTGTCGAGTGGAAGATGGCTTTAAGAGCGCGCAGAGCGACATCCGTACACAATGCACAGACCGTTCCGCAATGCCCGCTCCCGCGCGAACCACGACGCGGGAGCGGGGTAGCTAGCGCGAACCGTGCGCCGCTCCGCGCTCCACATGACGCTTCCTTTCGCCCTCGCCCGCCGTTTCGTCGCCGGCCAGACCCTCGAGGCTGCGCTCCCGGCGCTCGACCCGCTCCTCGATGACGGCTTGTTCATTACGCTCGACTTGCTCGGCGAACACGTCCACGACCGCGGCCGGGCGACTGGGTTTGCGCGAGCCTACAGCGATTTGATCGAGCGCTTGGCCAGCCACCGTGACGATAGGGGAGCCGCACCCGAGGCCGTCGGCATCTCGATCAAGCTGTCCATGATCGGGCAGGTGATCGACCGCGACCTGTGCGAGGAGAACCTGCGCGCCGTCCTGACGCAGGCCCGCGACGCCGACCTGTTCGTCCGCCTCGACATGGAAGGGACGGACGTCACCCAGTCGACGCTCGACCTGTTCGAGGCCGTCTACCCCGACTTCCCCGACCACGTTGGGACCGTCCTCCAGGCATACCTCCACCGGACGGCGGGGGACACCGCCCGGATGTGCGACCTCGATGCGCGCGTCCGTCTGTGCAAGGGAGCGTACAAGGAGCCGTCCTCGATCGCGTACCAGGACATGCCGACGGTCCGCTGGCACTACCGTCAGCACGCCAAGAAGCTGCTCACCGACGGCCGATACCCCGGCATCGCGACCCACGACGACCAGCTCATCGACGCCGTCCGCCAGTTCGTGGACGACCGCGGCATCGACCGGGACGGGTTCGAGTTTCAGATGCTCTACGGGCTCCGCCCGGACACGCAGCGACAGCTCGTCGAGGACGGGTACCGGATGCGGGTCTACGTGCCGTACGGGACGGAGTGGCTCCCGTACTTCTCGCGGCGGATCCGCGAGCGCAAGGAGAACGCGCTGTTCGTGGTCAAGGCGCTCGTGAGAGGGTAGCGCCCTCGAGGACGGAGAGCGTGCGGAGGTCCACCGTCCTCGAGGACGGACCGAGAGCAGCGACCCTCGGCCGCGAGGTCGGGCAGATGGTGCGCCAGGGCGACGTGCTCGGGACGGTCGGCAACACGGGCAATGCGAGACGGATGCTGCCCCCTGCACTTTCAGGTGCTCCGCCAGGGCCGTCAAGGGCGCGGCACGCCGGCCAACCTGTTCCGTCTGTTCGAGCGGAGCGAGATCTACGGCGACGAGCCCGCCCGGTCCGAAGGCGTCCGCGGCCAACGCGACCTCGAGGCCTAGCGCACGCGCAGGCGCTGTCCGATCTGGATCGAGGTCGAGACTGTCCCGTTGAGTTCGAGGATGGCCCCGACCGTCGTGCCGTAGCGGCGGGCGAGCCCGAAGACGGTGTCGCCACGCTCGACGGTGTGGACGACCCGATCGGTGCTCGCCGGCCTCGAGGACGAGTCACTCGGTCGAGGACGATCGGGGACGGTCACGACGGGGCCACTCGGACCGTCGCCGGCGCCCAGGCCGCTCACCGTCCGGACGCCGGGCACCGAGCGGGCGACGGCCACGACCGAGGACTGATCGGGCGATGGAACGCGGCCCGCGAGCACGACGGCGCCCTGCCAGGCCGCGACCTCGACGTCGAGCGGGCGTGTCCGATCATCGTCGACCAGCGCCAGGCGGACGGCGGTCGACAGTCGCAGGTCAGCCAGGCGGCTCGCGACCTGGGCAGGGGCCACAGGCACGAATGCGAGGACGGCGAAGGCAGCGACGATGGAGCGCATCGAGGTCGGGTCGGAGGACGACGGAAGCTAGGGCCGACCTCGAGGACGCGACTCGGTGTGGGCTCGAGGAGACCGTTCAGCGATCCGGCCCTGCTCTCGGCGTGCGAACCCGGCCCTTTCTCAGCTCCTACTCGCCATGTGCTCGACTCCTGCCTCTCCAACGAGCGACGCCCTCGATCGCGTGATCGCGTCGCTCCCGTTCCACGTCGACCGGGTCGGAGACGCCCTCGAGGTCCACCTTCGGGAGTCACGGTCGCCGCAACTCCGGGGCGGCATCGTGATCCTCGACCTCGAGAGCCGTGAGGGCGGCCCGGGGGCTCCGCCCGACACTCCGATTTACCACCGGCATCCGCAGCCGTGGGGCAAGGTCCAGGCTCGGGTACGCCCCCCGACGGGTTGCCTCCAGTCCGTCGTCCTCGACGCGGCCGGCCGACATCTCGACGGGCGACGGCCTCGAGAGCGGTCACGCCGGCGCAGCCGACTCTAGGCCTCGACCGGTTCGCCCGTCTCGCTGCTCTCGGCCGGCGCCGCGTGGTACTCGGTCTCCGTTCGCACGTCCTCGATCACGTCCTGCTCCGCGAGCCAGCGCTCGGCGTCGATGGCCGCCATGCACCCCGTCCCCGCCGCCGTCACGGCCTGCCGGTAGACGTGGTCCTGGGCGTCGCCGCAGACGAATACGCCGGCGACATCGGTCCAGGTCGAGTCGGCGTGCGTTTGGACGTAGCCCGCGTCGTCCATCGGGAGCCAGCCGGCGAAGATGTCGGTGTTCGGCTTGTGGCCGATGGCGACGAAGAAGCCGGTCACCTCGAGGTCGCGCGTCTCGCCGGTGTTGGTGTCCTCGAGGGCGAGCGCGGTCACGGCGTCGTCGCCCTTGACGTCGGTCACGACCGTGTTCCAGTGGACCGTCACGTTGGGGTGGCCCAGGACGCGGTCCTGCATGATCTGGCTGGCCCGGAACGCGTCGCGCCGGTGGACCACGTGGACCGTCGAGGCGAAGCGGGTCAGGAAGAGGGCCTCCTCCATCGCCGTGTCGCCGCCGCCGACGATCGCGATCTCCTCGTCGCGGAAGAACGCGCCGTCGCACGTCGCGCACGCGCTCACGCCGCGCCCCAGCAGTCGCTTCTCGTTCTCCAGGCCGAGGTACTTCGCGCTCGCGCCCGTCGCCACGATGACGGCGCTCGCCACGACCGGCGTCGTCTCGTCGACGACCAGGCGGTGTCCTGCGGAGCCGTCCTCGAGGGCGCCCGACAGATCGACGTGCGTGACCGTGCCCCAGCGGAGCTCGGTCCCGAACCGGGTCGCCTGCTTCTCCATGTCGACCATCATGTCCGGCCCCATCACGCCCTCCGGGTAGCCGGGGAAGTTCTCGACGTCGGTCGTGGTCGTGAGCTGGCCGCCGGGCGCGGGTCCTTGAATGACCAAGGGCTCCAAGCCGGCACGAGCGGCGTAGAGCGCGGCCGTCAGCCCGGCCGGGCCGGTCCCGACGATGACGACGGCGCGGCGTTCGGCGGAGCTCCAGTCGAGGTCGGCGGGAAGCGGGGTGCGGGAGTCAGACATGGTGGCGATGTGAAACGAGGGGGCGCCGCCAGTGCTGACGACGCCCCCGAAAGCGAACGGCCGAGGGCTCTAGGCCGTCTGCGCGGCCAAGGTCTCGAGCTTCTCAGCGAGCACCTTCTTCGGCACCACGCCGACCATCTGGTCGACGGGCTTCCCGTCCTTGAAGAACAGGAGGGAGGGGATGGAGCGGATCCCGTACTTCATCGCCGTCTGCGGGTTGTTGTCGACGTCGAGCTTGACGATTTTCGCCTTCCCGTCGTACTCCGCTGCGAGCTCCTCGATGGTCGGGGCGATCGTGCGGCAGGGTCCGCACCAAGTCGCCCAAAAGTCGACGAGGACGGGCTGGTCGGTGCCGAGGACTTCGGCCTCGAAGTTGGCGTCGGTGCCGGTGATGTAGGAGGACATGAGATCAGAGGGAGTGAGTGTGGGATACGGCCGTGTTGGACCGCGGTTCAACACGACCAGACGCCGTGCGGCCTGCCACGCCTTACGTCGAGGTCGGAGAAGCTACTCACCGTCGCACGGCGGCCCTATAGGGTGCGGCCTCCCGACCGATACCTCATGGGTCAACCCTTCCGGCGTGGTCTCTTCCCGTCTCTCCGTCTCCTGGTTTGCTCTGCTCGTGTCCCTGTGGGCCACGGCAGGGCTCTCTGTGGCCCAGACCGAGATCCCACCACCCGACTGGACCGAGACGCCGCAGGCAATCTCGACGCTCCACGCCGACTCCGACGGCGACACGGTCCCTGACCGAATCGGCGACGTGGCCTTGGTCGCCGGCCGGGTGAGTGCCGGCACCGGCGTCTTGCGCGCCGACCAGATCGAGATCTACATCCAGGATGCCACCGGCGGGCTCCGCCTCATGCTCCCCCCCGACAGAGACGCCGTCCTGACGGGTGACAGCGTCATGGTCTATGGCGAGGTCAGCTTCCGAGAAGGGATGGTCGAGATGGCCGCGCCGGCCATCCGGACGATCGACGGCCCGCCTGTCAAGGTCCCCACTAGCGACCTCGAGGTCGCCGACCGAGTCGGCGGAGGGTCGGGACCCGACCTCGAGGCTTACGAGGGGCGTCTGGTCCAAATCACCGGTCGGGTCATCGAGATCGACGCCAACTCCCGCCGCGAGCTCCTGGTCCTGATCAGCGGCACGGACCTGGTGCAGGTCATTTCCCACAAGCTCCGGCCGTCGCCGGTCTCCTTCGAGGGCGTCGAGCTAGGGGACCAAATCAGTGTCCGAGGCATCGCGGGCCAGTCCGACCTCGAGCCGCCCTTCGACCGGTCGTACACGGTGACGCCGCTCGTCGAGGACGACGTGCGCCGCGGGGGGATCTCGCCCACGGAATACCGGAACGGCGCCTTGGTCGCGTTCGCGCTGCTCGTCACGGCCCTGCTGTGGGCGGTCCTCCTACGCCGGACGGTCCGGCGGCGGTCCGAGGAACTGCGCGCCTCCGAAGTCCGCTACGGCCACCTCTTCGACGCCGCCGCCGACGCCGTCATGGTCCTCGATGTCGAGAACGGCGGCGAGATCGTCGAGGCCAACCGGGCCGCTCAGCGCGCGTTCGGGATCACGCTCTACGGCAACCGCCCCGACGGCCGGACCGTCCGGCTGGCGGACCTCGCAACCGACGAGCACGACGCCGCGCGCCACCTCGCCGATGCCGACCGAGAAGGCGCGGGGTCGGGGATCCTGGAGCTCAACAAGGCGGACGGGACCCTCGCTCCCTATGAGATCGCGACGCGGCGGCTCCGCGATGGCGGCGGGCAATCGTTTGTGGCGGTCGCCAGAGACGTCGCGGAACGACGGGCCTACGAGCTCGGCTTGCTCCAGGCCATCGCAGCGTCCGACGACGCGCGCGAGCGCGCGGAGTCCGCGGCGCGGCTCCAGTCCTCGATCCTGGCCAACATGAGCCACGAGGTCCGCACGCCCTTGACGGCCGTCTTGGGCTTCGCGGACATTCTTCGTACCGAGGTCCGACCCGAGCTCTACGAGTACGCCGACTCGATCCACACCGGGGGCCAGCGCCTGCTCAACACGCTCAACGACATCCTGGACCTGGCGCGCTTGGACGCGGAGCAGGCCTCGCTCGTCCCGGAGCACCTCGACGCGGCCGTCGTGATCCGAGACGCCGTCGCCGTCCTCGCACCGCTCGCCCAGCGGAAGCGGATCGGGCTGCACCTCCAGTCGGCCGTTTCGACGTTGCCGGTGTTCATGTCGAACTCCGCGCTCGCTCGCATCACGACCAACCTGGTCGGGAACGCGATCAAGTTCACGGAGCACGGCGACGTCCACATCTCCCTCCACGCCGAAGACACGTTCTTCGCCCTCCGGGTCCAAGACACCGGCGTCGGGATCTCGGAGGACTTCCTGCCCGACTTGTTCGTCGCGTTCAAACAAGAATCGGACGGACACGGCCGCGACTTCGAGGGCACCGGGCTCGGGCTCGCGATCACCAAGCGGATGGTCACCCTGATGGGCGGCGAGATCCGCGTGTGGAGCGAGAAGGGCGAGGGCACGCTGTTCGAAGTGTCCCTCCCCCGAGAGGTCACCGCCGACGACCTGCTCCTCTCTGGGGACGGCCAAGCGACCCACGACGCGGATCCCGTCCTCATGTAATCCGGCCTCCATGCGAGCCCTTTTGCTCCTTGTTCTAGCGTGCGCCGGCGGCTCTGTGGTCGCGCAACCCGACCCCCCGTCGATCGCCGTCGTCCTCGAGGACGCGAACGGCGACTTCGTCCCAGACGCGCTCGGAGACACCGTCACCGTGGCCGGCCGCGCGACGGTTGACGAGGGCACGTACGGGTCGTTTGGGTCTCCGCTGTTTATCGAGGACGAGACGGCGGGTCTCGCGGTCCGCTTCGAGGACGGCGTCCGGTCTGGACGCCCGATCGTGGCCGGTGACCGTCTGGTTCTGACTGGGACTCTGGATTTTTACGCTGGCGTCGCGTTCGTCTCGGCCTCGAGCGCCGAGCACCTGGGCGGTGGGCCGCCCCCGTCGGCCCGCCCGTACGATCCGGCCGACGCCGACATCCTCGAGGGGCGACTCGTCGAGGCGGAAGGCACCGTGGTCGGGGTCAGTAGCGTGACGGCCGGCCAGGCCCTGATGATCTCGCTCGACGACATGTCCCTGGTCGTCGCGTTCGCGTTTCGAGGCAAGCCGCAGCCGGTCTCATTCGACGACCTCGAGGCCGGGGACCGCGTTCGTGTGACCGGAGTCGCCGGCCAGTACGACCGGTCGGCGCCGTTCACGGACTCGCACCAGATCTATCCGCGCTCCCAGGACGACCTCGAGATGGTCGGGGTGTCGCCGTCCGTCTACCGATGGGCGGCCTTGATCACGTTCTGGGTGTTGATCATGGTCGTGGGGCTCGCGATCTGGCTTCGCTATCAGGTTCGGCGGCGTGTCGCCGCTCTCCACGCGTCCGAGGACCGGTATCAACAGCTCGTCGAGCGCGCCTCGGACGCCGTCTTCGTGCACGACCTCGACGGGACGAACGTCGAGGGCAACCAGGCCGCCCGGTTCTCCCTCGGGGTTGATGTAGAGGGGGACATCCGCCCTCTTTTCGAGGCGGTCTCCGACGAGGACCACCCCACATTTCGTGCGCACCTCGAGGCCTTGGCCGAGAACGGCATCGCACGCTCGGACCTACGGATGAAGTATGCGGGCGGGCGCCTCTTCGAGGTCGAGTCCCAGATCGCGACCATCGACGACGCGACGCGGGCACTCTCACTCGGCCGCGACGTGGACGAGCGCCGCGCCTACGAGCAGGAGTTGATCGCAGCGCGACGGGAGGCGGAAGACGCGGCGCGCCTCAAGTCGTCGTTCCTGGCGAACATGAGCCACGAGATCCGAACGCCCTTGACGGCCGTCATCGGGTTCGCAGAACTGCTCCACGACGAAGTCGATGCCGATCAGCGTGACCTCGTCGAGGGCATCGAGTCCGGTGGGCGACGCCTGCTCACGACGCTCAACTCGATCTTGGACCTGGCCGCCCTGGACGCCCGCGAGCACGCCCTCAACCCGTCCGTCGCCGATGTCGCCGTGGAGGTCCGTGACGTCGCGTGCTTGCTCCTTCCCCTCGCCAGCGAACGGGGGCTCGCCCTCGAGGTCGACGCGCCCGACGCGCTGATGGCGTTCCTAGACGTGGACGCCGTCGGCCGCATCCTGACGAACCTGGTCGGGAACGCCATCAAGTTCACCACGACGGGCGGCATCACCATCGGCCTCGAGGCCGACGACGACCGGGTCGCGCTCCGTGTCCAGGACACGGGCGTGGGCATCTCGGAGGAGTTCCTGCCGCGCCTGTTCGCGGCGTTCCGTCAGGTGTCCGAGGGGTTCGGTCGGAGCCACGAAGGGTCGGGGCTGGGCCTGACCATCACGCAGCGGCTCATCGAGGAGATGGAGGGGACCATCGAGGTCGAGAGCGAGCTCGGCGTCGGAACGACGTTCACGGTGACGCTCCCGCGCGGCCTCGAGGACGTCGCGGGCGATGGGCAGGTGGCGGAGCCAGCGCTGATGTAGGGCCGACCTCGAGGGCGTCTTGTCTCTCCCGGACTCGACCTGACTCTCTGAGGTCGGGGTCCACGAGGCGTCACCTTAGCGTCGATGCCAACGCCCGTCGTTCCTCCAGCGTCGCTTCCGATGTTTTCCAGTGAGTGTCTTGGCCATCACCGGTGAATCGCGGAACGACGTGGACGTGCAGGTGGAAGACGGCTTGCTGTGCGGCGGAGCCGGAATGGCTGCTGACCTCAGCGGCTTCCAGCCCAAGCTTGTCTCGGTACAGGTCGACGACAGCTTTCGTGGCGGCTGCGACTGCAGCCACGTCCTCAACGCTGGCCTCGAACAGATCGGAGACGTGGCGCTTCGGGATTACGAGCGCGTGATACGGAGACGCAGGAGCTGAGTCAAGGAAAGCGACCGCCGCCTCAGTTTCGAGGATCACCGCCGCTTCCGCGGTCCCTGCAACGATCCGGCAGAAGGGGCAAGCGCTCATAGCCGCGGGGAGTCGGGTGTGTGCCCGAGTCTAGACCGCCGCGACGGCCTCGCCCATCGCCTCAGGAATCGCCGTGTTGTACGGCCGCGCCAGATCCGCGACCTCGACCTCGAGGGCGACCCCGGCCTCGATGCGCAACGGCCCGTCCGTGACCGTACCAATCCGGGTCGCCTGCGCGCCGTGCTCTGCGGCGAGCGCCTGCACGGCCTCGAGGTCGGACGGCGCGACGCTGAGCACGACGCGGCTCTGAGCCTCGCCGAACAGGACCGCGTCGCGTCGGCCCTCGAGGTCGAGGGACACATCGGCGCCCAGGTCGGAGAACACGCAGCTCTCGGCGATGCACACGGCCAGGCCGCCGTCGGAGACGTCGTGCGCGGAGCGGACTAAGCCGCCGCGGATTGCGGCTAGCACCGTCGCGTGAACCGTCTTCTCTTCCTCGAGGTCGAGGTGTGGCGCGTCACCGGTCGTCCGGTTGAGGACGTGCGAGAGGTACTCGCTCCCTTCGATGCCGCCCGTGTGTTGCCACGTCGAGGGCGAGACCAGGACCAGCACGTCGCCGGCGGACTGGAACGCGGCGGTCGTGGTGTGCGCCTCCACGTCCTCGACGAGACCGACCATCCCGATCGTCGGCGTCGGAAAGATGGCGCCGCTGGGATTCTCGTTGTAGAAGCTCACGTTGCCGCCCGTGACCGGGGTGCCGAGGGCGCGGCACGCGTCGCCCATCCCGCCGACAGCCTCGGTGAACTGCCAGTAGACCTCGGGCTTGTACGGGTTGCCGAAGTTGAGGCAGTTGGTCACCGCGAGCGGCTCGCCACCGGCGCAGACCACGTTGCGGGCCGCCTCGGCGACGGCGATCTGTCCGCCGCGGCGCGGGTTGAGGTAGACATAGCGCCCGTTGCAGTCGGTCTTCATCGCCAGGCCGCGCTCCGGTCCGCCCCCGCCGGTGCCCTTCAAGCGCACCACGGCTGCGTCGGTCGGGCCGGGGCCGGATACCGTGTTGGTGCGGACCTCGGTGTCGTACTGCTCGAACACCCAGCGCTTCGAGGCCACGTTGGGCGCGCCCATCAGCGAAACGAGGGCGTCGCGAGCGGAGTCGTCCTCGAGGTCGGGGACCGCCTCGAGGTCGGCGGACTGCGTGTCGTCGAGGTACGTCGGCCTCGAGGTCTCGCGGTGGTAGACGGGCGCGCCGCCGCCCAACACTAGGCTCTCGGCCGGGATGTCGACCACCAAGTCACCGTGCCAGTACACGCGGACGTGCTCCGTATCGGTCACCACGCCGATCTGGACGGCGTGGAGGTCCCACTTCTCGAACACGTCCTCGAGCTCTTTCTCGCGGCCCTTCTCGGCCACGATCAGCATCCGCTCCTGGCTCTCGCTCAACAGTAGCTCGTAGGGCGTCATGCCGGTCTCGCGCTGGGGCGTCCGGTCGAGCTGAATGTCCATCCCGACGCCGCCCTTCTCGCTCATCTCGCTCGACGAGCACGTGATCCCGGCCGCACCCATGTCCTGCATCCCGACGACCGCGCCGGTTGCGATGGCCTCAAGGCTGGCCTCCAAGAGCAGCTTCTCCATGAACGGGTCGCCGACCTGGACGTTGGGCCGGTTGGCCTCGGAGTCCTCCGAGATCTCGACCGACGCGAACGTGGCTCCGTGGATCCCATCGCGGCCCGTCGCCGAGCCCACGATAAAGACCGGGTTACCGACGCCCTCCGCCGTGGCGCTAACGGTCTCGCCCACGTTCACGATGCCGACCGACATCGCGTTCACCAACGGATTGCCCTCATAGGCCGGGTCGAACACGACCTCGCCCGCGACCGTAGGCACGCCGAACGAGTTGCCGTAGCCGCCGATCCCGCGCACGACACCGTCGAACAGGAACCGGACACGAGGGTTTTCGAGCGAGCCGAACCGCAAGGAGTTGAGCGACGCGATGGGTCGGGCGCCCATCGTAAAGATGTCGCGCTGGATCCCGCCGACGCCCGTCGCCGCGCCCTGGTACGGCTCGACGGCCGAGGGGTGGTTGTGGCTCTCGATCTTGAACGCGACGGCCAACCCGTCCCCGATGTCCACGAGTCCGGCGTTCTCGTCGCCGGCCGCAGCGAGCAGCTTCTCGCCGTCGCGGGGCAGCGTCTTCAGCAGCGCAATCGAGTTCTTGTAGGAGCAGTGCTCCGACCACATCACGGAATAGATCCCGAGTTCTGTGTAGGTCGGCACGCGACCCAGGATCTCCTGGACCTTGGCGTACTCTTCATCGGTCAGGCCGTGCTCCGTCGCGAGGGCAGGCGTGACCTCGAGGTCGCCGGGGAGGGACTGCGGGAGGAGGGCGTCAGGCACGGGTCGAAAGAGTGCAGGGGCGTGCGAGAAGGTACCCGTCGGAGAGATCCAGAAGTCCGTCGATCGCGGGCCTCGCAGCGAATAGGCATGCGCGATGTCATGGTTTGTACGCCGCCGGGGCGGGATAGAACCCAGTGGCATGTTCCCTGCGACGGCGATCCTCGTCTATCTCCCTCGCATCATGGGTCAGCAGCAACTCCTCCTCCTCGTTCTCGGGATTGTCATGGTCGGGCTTGCCGTTGTCGTGGGCGTCAGCGCGTTCAACGAGAACCAGCGCAAGTTCCGCCAGGACCAGACCGCCAACCTGATGGTGGACCTGGCTTCGAAGGCGCAAGCTTGGAAGATGACGGCCGAGACGATGGGCGGCGGTGCCGGGTCTGCCGAGAACGACTTTAGCGAGTTCACGCTCGGCGACATCGGTCTCCAGCCCACAGGCACCCAGGGTGCGAGAGAGATCATCTTGCGGACCGAGTACACGTGCCTCAAGCTGTTCCCGCAGTCCAACCGGCTCCGTATCAACGCCCTCGATACGGAATGCTCGAATGGCTCTTGGTGGTACCGCGTCGAGGTCACCGGAATCGACGACGAGGACATCACGACCCGGATGAACGCGAGCAACGCGAACGGCAACGGGCAGTAATCGGGCCGGAGCACGAAGCGGACAGCCCTCGAGAGAGGTGACCGGACCGCCGTCGAAGACGCCCGCTGTAGGAGCCGCTCGAACCGTCGCTACGCCGTGGAGCGCTATACCGTGGAGAGGGGGAAGCTCTCGCTCGAGGCGGCTGCTCGTCGTGACCCCGATCTCGCGGGGATCCCGTATGTCTTTATGTCCCCTCACCTTCCCCTAGCCTCCAAAACTCATGGAATGGTATCTCGACGTCCTCCAGAATCACTACGCAGACTTCAACGGACGTGCTCGTCGGAAAGAGTACTGGATGTTTACGCTGTTCAACGTCGTAATCATCGTCGGAATCGCGATCGTTACCGCCGTCCTTGGCGCCGTCTCCGAAACGCTCGGGCTCTTGGGCGTGATCGCATACGTGCTCTACGCACTCGTCGTGCTGGTCCCTGGCCTGGCTGTCGCCGTCCGACGCCTCCACGACACGGGCAAAAGCGGTTGGTTTCTCCTCGCCGGTCTGGTCCCGGTCATCGGCGGCCTCATCGTCCTCTACTTCATGATCATCGAGGGCGATCACGGTCCGAACGAGTACGGCCCGAACCCCAAGAGCTCGGATCCGATCGGCCTGTCGGCGTCGC
This sequence comes from Rubrivirga sp., assembly GCF_049648075.1. GTDB lineage: Bacteria > Bacteroidota > Rhodothermia > Rhodothermales > Rubricoccaceae > Rubrivirga. The sequence continues at coordinate 14,885 of NZ_JBARYR010000452.1, forward strand.
CGATCGGGACGTAGAGGGCGCTGTGGTCCGGCGTCGCCGACCTGTTCGGCGACGCCCCCTTCACGCCGGGGCCGCCCTCACCGCTGGCGCGTCGACCTCGAGGCCGGTGACCGCGCCATCTCCCGCAGACGGTGGCAGCTGCGGCAGTCCCGCCGCGTCCTCGACGGCACCTACGGCGATCGGCCCGGCCCGGCCCACCCAGCGCCGGAACGAAGCTGGGTCGGGCGGCTCGGCCTCGAGGGCGTCGAGCAACGGGTCCAGGCCGATCGTGTCCGACATGACTCCTGCACCCGAGGCCGCCGCGTCGACGGCGTTGCAGCGCTGCTCGTAGTGGCCGGGCGTGGGCGTCATCAGGGCCGGAACGCCGAGCCACATCGCCTCCGAGACCGTCTCGAAGCCGGCCGTGCAGACGACGCCACGCGCGACGGACATCCGCTCCAAGAACGCCGTCCCGCTCAGGCCGTGAAACGTGAGCGCTGTACTGTGCTCGTGCGGCCTCGAGGACGAAAACGCGTGGATGCGAACGCCGGGGTTGCGGTCGCTCCACGCGACCAGGTCGGGGGCCATCGAGCCGTCCATGAGGTAGACCAGGATCGAGCCGTCGGTCGGTCTGCCCTCGAGGGCGAACAGGCTGGACCGCAGGAGCGGCGGCGTCACGGTGGCCGTCGCGTGCTCGGCGTCGTAGAACGAGAGCGCGAGGCGGGACGTGGTGCCGGCCGCGACCAGCCGCGTGTAGGCGTTCATCGCGACCCGCTGTGCCGGTTGCCCCGCGACGCTCGGGTACCCCGGCTGGGACGCCATGAACTGGTGCCCGACGGCGACCACAGGCGCGTCGGTGACTCGCAACAGGGTGTGGGCGCCCATCAACCCCTCGTAAAAGTTGACGATCACGTCGGGCTCGACTCGGTCGATCGTGCGGCTGATCTGGTCCAGGCTCCTTCGGTACCGTCCCACCTCGCGGATTGCCTTCGCCACCGTCGAGGCCGGCCGGATCCGCCCGTCGTCGCCGGACACGAAGCCGGGGCTCTCGACGGTCTCGACGGGCGCGTTTAGCCCACGGCGAAAGAACGTCGGGACGTCGCCCCACCGCCCCACGCCGACGATGGCGCCGACCACCTTGTGACCGCGCGTGCGGAGCATCGGCGCGAGCGCGAGCGCTTGGGTTTGGTGGCCTCGGCCTTCGCCCTGGACCACGAACAGGACGCGCAGCGATCGGGCAGCCCTCATACCGACACCCCCGGCACTTTAAAGGAGACGTCGTCGAGGTCGACCTCGAGGCCGCGGTCGGCACCGTCGCCGGACGCCAAGACGTCGATCCAGCGGACGACCTCGAGGCGGCCGTCCCAGTGCTCGACGAGCGCGGTGCAGTTCTCGACCCAGTCGCCGCAGTTGGCGTAGAGGGTCCGGGCACCATCGACCTCGATGGTGCGGATCTCCGGCCGGTGGATGTGCCCGCACACGACGCCATCGACGCCGCGCTCGAGGGCAAGGGCCGCGACGGCGTCCTCGAAGCGGCCGACGTACTGGAGCGCTTTTTTCGTGCGATCCTTTAGGGCCGCCGCGAGCGACCAGTAGGGCTTGCCCATCCGCTCGCGCACGCCGGCGACGACCGTGTTGAGCGCGAGCGACAGCTCGTAGGCACGGGCGCCGACCTTGCTGAGCCAGGGCGCCAGGCGGACGACGCCGTCGAACTCGTCGCCGTGCAAGACTAGGAGCGTGCGGCCGTCGGCCGTCGTGTGGCGCCACTCGCGCTGGACCAGGATCCCGCCGAACGTCAGGCCCGCGAACTGCCGCGCCGCGCCGTCGTGGTTGCCGGGCACGTAGACCATCTCGGCACCCTTCCGCACCTTTCGAAGCAGCTTTTGGACCACGTCGTTGTGCGCCTGCGTCCAGCTCCACGACCGCGCCAGCGCCCACCCGTCCACGATGTCGCCGACCAAAACCCAGCGCTCGGCGTCGTTGGCGCGGACAAAGTCGAGGACGCGCTCGGCTTGGCAGCCACGCATCCCGAGGTGAAGGTCCGACAGGAAAATCGTCCGGTAGGAGGCCATACGTGTCATCCGGGGGGGACGGACAAGGTTGCCCCTCGGCATCATGGGATCGTTACCTCAATGCGGGCAACGTGTTATGCATCTGGTCCTGTGATGCACCGGTTGCCGTAGGGAGAGAGCACCACTCTCGTTCCCGATGTCCACGTACCTCAGCGTCCTCCTCGACCACTACGCCGACGTCGAAGGCCGCGCCAGCCGCCGGGAGTACTGGACGTTCACGCTCATCCACAGTGTCGTTCTCGTCGGCCTGTGGTTCGTGACCATCTTCGCCTCCAGCGGGAATCTGACGGAGCTGTTCCCCTTCGCGTCTCTGGCTCTCGCCGCGTATTCGCTCGGGACCATTGTGCCGGGATTCGCCATCGCCATCCGGCGGCTCCACGACACGAACAAGAGTTGGATGATGCTGTTGTTCGGCCTCGTCCCGTTCGTCGGCGCTCTGATCGTGTTCCTGTTGATGATCCTCGATGGCGACCGTGGACCGAACTCCTACGGCGACGACCCGGAAGGCCGCGATGCTGTGGGCCTCTCCCCGCCGCCCGTGCGCACGACGCGGTCCTTCTCCTTCAGCGTAGGGACGGCGGACCACTCGGTCACCTTCGGGAC
>NZ_JBARYR010000453.1:0-6257 GCF_049648075.1 Rubrivirga sp.
GGCCATAGGCGCGCTGCGGGCCTTCCGCGAGGCCGGCCTCGAGGTCCCGCGCGACGTCGCACTCGCTGGCTTCGACGACATCCCCGTCGCCGAGTACGTCACGCCCGCGCTGACCTCGGTCCACGTCCCGATCCACGAGATGGGGAGGCTGGCCGTCGGCCTCGTCCTCGAGGCTGGGGCCGGGCAGACCACCACCCTCACCACTCGCCTCGTTATCCGCGAGTCCTGCGGCTCCGCCCGCTAGCTCGCTCCCCCTGGGCCTCCGAGCCCGTGTTTTTCCACTCCCTCCCCCTCTAATGAACCGCTTCGTTACACTTTTAGCCCTCGTGGCCCTCACCGCCCCGCTGGCGCTGGCCCAGCACCCGGCCCGCACCAACAACGGCGTGTTCACCGACCAGGTGTTCGCCCGCGACATCGGCGCCGCCGACATCACCCTCGACGGCACCCTCGACGAGCCCGAGTGGGCCAACGCCGAGACCCTCACGCTCCAGCAAGGCGAGTCCGATTTTTGGCCCGGTGGTGGATGGCAGATCCAAGAGGGTCCCGCCACGGACCCCAGTGAGGGCACGCTCCGCCTTCTCCGCAAGGGGAACATGATCTATGTCGGCCTCGAGGTCGCGGACGAGTCGATCGGCGGCTCGCGCAACTTCTTCCAGCACGACGGGCTCGTCATGAGCATGTCCGACGAGCGGCGGCGCGACGAGGACTTCGCTCGCGCCGACACGTCGTTCCAGGCCAACTACTTCGGCATCGGGAACCAGACCGAGTTCTTCTACACCTGGCTCAACCGGGGCGTCGGCGGCCTCGAGGCCGGTGCCGACTCGGTGGGCCAGGCGCCGACCGTCAACGGCAACATCAACCCCGACCGCGGCAGCCCCGACGAGCGGATCGACACCGACGTCCTCGAGGTCTCCTACACCATCGACGGCGTCGCCAACGACGACTTCAACGGCAACGCGACCCCGACCGAGGACGTCGGCTACGTGATGGAGTTCTCCATCAACGCCGAGACGCTCGGGTTCGACCTCGACTCCGGCGAGCCCTTCCCGATCACGTTCGCGCTCTACGACCTCGACTACGCGTGGCCCAGCGACGAGAACCTCCGGTCCCGGAACCGCGCGTGGTTCCAGAACCCCTTCGGCAACAACTTCAACTTTGGAGTGAGCTACGTCGTGGGCGACCCCAGCGTGACCGTCTCGTCCGGTGCCGTCCCCGCGACCGATCCTGACCTGACCGTCCCTGAGGGCAGCGTTGTGGTTGATGGCCGGCTCGACGAGGACGTCTGGAACACGGATGCAGCCGTCTCGCTCCAGTACATGATGACCGAGGAGCAGCTCGACGCGCTCCCGGGCGTCGGACCTCACTACTCGGCGTGGTTCCGGCCTGGCGCTGACGAGAACGTCCCCGTCGTCGACGCCTCGACGGGCGACTTCCGGTTCGCCTACGAGGGCACGACGCTCTACGTCGCACTCGACTCCGACGACGCCGCCATCAGCGGCCAGACGAGGGACGAGGCCCGCTTCGACGGGTTCCGCCTGATCCTCCGCGACCTCTCGGCGAGGGACAACATGGGCTCGGAGGCCGATCGGTTCGAGCACCTCCAGTTCGCAGTCGTCGTGGACTCGACGGGCGCGGCGACCTTGCTCCAGAGCGCGGCCGCCGACTCGGTCTTCAACGTTACCGCCGCGGCCTTCCTCAAAGGCACCTCGACGGCCGCTGACCCCTCGGACATCGACGAGGGCTACTCCATCGAGATGAGCATCGACCTCGCGGACTTGGGCATCAACCGGTCGCGGGGCGTGTTCTGGGTCGGCGCCAACTACTTCGACGGCGACGACCTCGACCCGGCCGAGAACAGCTACGGCACCCGCACGTGGTGGCTCACCGAGCGCGGCGTGGGTCCCACCGCCCGGGCGTTCTTGGACGGCAGCATGATCGTGTCGAACGAGACCGACCCGGCCGGCGACGAGGTGCTCCGCGCGCTCGGCAACGCCCCGAACCCGTTCTCCGCGACCACGCAGGTCCGTTACGAGTTGGCCCGCGCATCGACCGTGACCATCGAGGTCTACGACGTGCTCGGCCGCAACGTGCAGACCATCGAGGCCGGGCTGCAGACGCCGGGCGACCAGACCGCGACCGTGGACGCCTCCGCGCTCAGCGCTGGCTCCTACATCTACCGCGTCCGTCTGGACGACGGGACGAGCGTGAGCGGCCAGATGCTGGTGATCCGCTAACCCGCAAGGGTCGGGTCGTCGGCGTGGTCGCCGGCGGCTTGTGAACCGCGCCGGGGTCTGTCCATCGAGGACGGGCCCCGGCTTCCGGGGTGCAAGCCCTTTTGGACCCCTATGATGACTCGGCTCTTCCGGCCCGCCCTCCGGCTCCTCGTCGGCGTCGTCCTCGTCGCGACCGCCGCCAGCGCCCAGACCGGCAAGCTCTCCGGCCGCGTCCTCGATGCGAACGGCGAGCCCCTGATCTCGGCGTCCGTCCTGGTCGTCGGCACGGCGTACGGCGCCGCCACCGACCTCGATGGCGTGTACAACATCCTGCGCATTCCGCCGGGTACGGTCTCGGTGCGCATCAGCAGCATCGGGTTCCAGACGCAGCTCGTCGAGGATGTCCAGATCCGGTCCAACACGACCACCGAGCTCGACGTCACGTTGCGGGACGAGGTCGTCGCGGGCGAGGAAGTCGTCGTGACCGCCGAGCAGCCCATCGTTGACATCACCCAGACGAGCACCGTCGCCACCATCGGCCGCGACGACATCGCGGCGCTCCCCGTCCAGGAGCTCGCCGACGTGGTCAACCTGCAGGCCGGCGTCGTGGACGGCCACTTCCGAGGCGGTCGCCTGGGCGAGGTCCAGTTCCAGGTCGACGGCGTCTCGGTCAACAACCCCTACGACAACACCTCGACCTTGACGCTCGACCGGTCCGTTTTGCATGAGGTCCAGGTCATCTCCGGCACCTTCGACGCCGAATACGGCCAGGCGCTCTCGGGCGTCGTCAACGCCGTCCTGCGCTCTGGCGACGCAGGCCGGTACGAGGCCTCTTTCGAGTTCTTCGGCGGCGACTTCCTGAGCCCCGGCAACGATTCGACGGTGGTGCAAACGTCCATCGGCGGCCGAGACTCGATCGCGACGGTCCCCTTCGCGCCCTACATCTCAGACATCGACCCGCTCGCACGGCAGAACTTCCAGGGCAGCATCAGCGGCCCGGTCCCGCTCGTGCCCGGCACGACGTTCTTGCTCAATGGTCAGCGGTTCGTGAACAACGGCCGGTTCGCCGCCGAGCGCCGGTTCGTCCCGACGGACACGAGCAACTTCGAGACCAACCAGTTCAACCCAACCGGTGACGGCGCCATCGTTCCCCTGGGCTACGACCGGCGGTGGTCCTACCTCGGCAAGGTGTCCAACACCTTGATCCCCAACGTCCGGCTGGACTACCAGTTTATCGGGGCCGTCCGCGACCGGCAGGGCACGGACTACGCCTACCGCTTCAACCCAGACGGCGCGAGCACTCAGAACGAGTTCTCCCTGGTCCACGGGTTGGGCATCCTCCACACGCTGTCGAACAACGTGTTCTACGAGCTCAACCTGCGCCAGAACATCTTCGACTTCTCGGACTACCGCTTCGAGGACCTGGGCACCTTGCCCGAGACCGGCACGCGCGTTCCTCTCCCCGACGACTCGCCGTATGCCGTGGCCGGCCGGCCCATCGGATCCCAGAACTTTGAGAACGGGGCCATCATCCAGGGCTACGACTTGGGCCGGTTCGTCCAGCGAACCAACTCATACGTTGCGAAGGGTGCGGTGACGGCTCAGGTCACGAATGTCCACCTGGTCAAGGGCGGCTTCGAGATTCAGACGTCCGACGTCGAGTTCGGGGCGCCGGGCGCCGTCCAGGCCTTCATCATCGACGGCCGTCAGCAACTTGGCGTTCTCCGTGACACGCTCGGCGCCCAGGTCATCGACTTTCAACCAGTCCAAGCGGCGGCGTTCGTCCAGGACCGTATCGAGTGGGGCGACCTGCGCGTCCGCGCGGGTCTGCGGATGGAGTACTTCGACGCCAACGCGACCGTCCCGAGCGACCCGGCCAACCCAGCCAACGCCATCCCGGACGCCCCCGAGTCGTTCCCCATGGACACGTCACCGAAGGTGGTGCTGGCCCCACGCCTGGGCGTCTCGTTCCCGTTCCTGGACCGCGCGAGCCTGTTCTTCTCCTACGGCCACTTCTACCAGCTTCCTGGCTTGGGCACGTTCTTCAACAACGCCGACTACTCGGTTTTGCAGGACTTGCAGCAGGGCAACGAGTTTTCCCAAGGCATCCTTGGAAATCCCGACCTCGATCCCGAGTTCACGACGCAGTACGAGTTCGGCTTCAAGAGCCGGATTACGCGTGACCTCGGGCTCGATGTGAGCCTGTTTTACAAAGACATCCGCGACCTCTTGGGCATCGAGTTTATCCAGACGTACACGGCCGCCCAGTACGCCCGCTGGACTAACGTCGACTTTGGCAATGTGCGTGGGTTCACCGTCTCCGTCGATCAGCGTGCGCTCGGGCCGCTCTCGACGACGCTGGACTACTCGTTCCAGATCGCGTCCGGCAACTCGTCCGACCCGCGTGAGACGTTCAACCGCGCCGCGAGCGGCGACGACCCACTCCCGCGCGTGGCCCCGTTCGACTGGGACCAGCGCCACACGTTGAACGCGACCGCCATCCTGTCCGAGCGCGACAACTACAACATCACCGGCATCTTGCGAATGGGCTCGGGCCGCCCGTACACGCCGTCGCTGGGCACGGGCTTCGGGGCCAACCTGGAGAACAACTCTGGCCGCAAAGACCTCTCGGTCGTCGTGGACCTGCGGGCCGAGAAGGCGATCACCTTCGCCAGCCTCAGTTCGACGGCGTTCGTCCGCGTGTTCAACGTGTTCGACAGCTACTACCAGAACGGGGCGGTCTATAACGACACCGGAAGCCCGTTCTACACGCTCAACCCAGAGCGCCAACTCAACCCGGACCCGCGTCGGTTCGCGGAGCCCCGGCGCATCGAGATCGGCGTCTCGCTCGGCGGCTCCCGCCCGGTGCGCCGCTAGACAGACGTGGACGAAGACGCGGCCCGACCTCGAGGTCGGACGCTCTCCTAGGTCCCGCCCCCACACTCTGACCGAATGCTTCGCTCTCTCTCACTTCTCCTCCTGCTCGCGGTGGCCTCGGCCAGTGCGCAGACGCCGTTGCCGGTGACTCCGCCTGAGTTGCGCGGCCAGATCAACGCCGAGCGCCAGGGGCTTCACGACGCCAACCGCATCCGTACGCTGTTTTACAACTACGGCATGGTCGGCGACTTCGACGGGAACCCCGACCTCAGTGTGTTCCACTCCGTTGAGGTCCCGCGCGGCGTCGGGCTCAACTACTCGGACGGCGTGACGCCCTACGTGCTGGCCAGGGTGACGCAGGAGAACGGGACGCAGGCCCACATCATGCTCACGGGCTACCGCGAGCGGCAGGCTCGGAGCCCCGTCACAAACCGGGTCATGCGGTTCGAGCCCCGCCCGGGCTACGCCGAGCCTGACCCGTTGGTCAACCAAGCCCGGTCGCTCGCGCTCTCGAACGACTTTCGCACCTGGCCCGGCGCGGCGAACCAGCTCGGCCAGCTCGACCCGGCGTCGAGCCCGGCGGACTGCTGGATCGACAAGCAAAACGTGGCGGACGACCCGGGCTGGTGCGGCTCGTGGAACGGCTTCTTCGGCAAGCGGCCCAACGCCGATCAGGAGTCGTTCTTCGTGATGGACGACAACTACTACGACGCCTTCCGCTTTTTCCCCGACTCTCGCGACCGGACGCGTCGAGGCCTGGGGCTGCGCGTCGAGGTCCGGGGCTTCCAGTGGTCTAACCCCCAGGCCCAGGACGTCATCTTCTACCACTACGACATCGTCAACGAGTCCACGACGCGGTACGACGACATCATCTTCGGGCTCTACATGGACTCCGGCGTCGGCGGCTCCGGCGTGTCGTGCGACGGCGTCGGGGAGACCGACGACGACAACGCCCGGTTCGTCCGCAGCGTTGACGGCCGGCCCATTGACCTGGTGTACACCTGGGACGAGAACGGGCACGGCGTGAGCCTGCGGTCCAACTGCGAGCCGACGGGCTACCTCGGCTACGCCTACCTCGAGACGCCCGGCGACGCGACCGACGGGATCGACAACGACGACGACGGGATCACCGACGAGCGCCGCGACAACGGGCCCGGCGACCGGATC
>NZ_JBARYR010000454.1:0-5226 GCF_049648075.1 Rubrivirga sp.
GGTCGGCACTCAGCAGCGCGAGTGGGACGCGCGTGGTCTTGCCTGCTCCCGTCGGCGCCTGGAGCACGGCCGTGCCCGCGTCCTCGAGGGCGGAGACCACCTCGGGCAGGACGGCGTCGACGGGGAGTGGGGAGCCGGGGAGTCGGATGAGCCAGGGGAGAGGTTCGCTGTCGGACGTTCGCTCCCGGGGCCGGGTTCGCCCTCGATGGGTCCGTCCCGTCTGTCGTCCTGCGGCCTCTCGGGGGACAAACCTCGAGGTCGTGAGTAGACGCCCTGTCCCGCTGCCGCCGCATGTCCCCGTCCGTTCGCCTCCGCGTCCTCTGGGAGCGCTACATCTCCCCGGCACGAGCGGAGGCCGAGCCCGGCTTCCGTGCGGTCTTGGACGACGCGACCACGATCGGTGTCCGAATCGCGGGGCTGTTCGGCGTCGTCACGCTCCTGGGCGTCGGCGTCGCCTCGGTCGTGACGGGGTTCTTGGGCGGCGGCGACGTCATGTCGTCGGCGCAGTCCGTCGGGCGGGCGCTCTCGGACAAGCTGTTCGTGTTCGCGATCCCCGCCATCTTCCTGCTCATCGCGCGGTTTAAACCGGGACTCTCCGCCGGGCGGTGGCTCCTGACGGCGTTCGTGGTCATCGGCGCCATCGTGCTTACCGTCGACGACGTCGAGCGGAGCGACTTCCAGTTTTTGGCCGCGTGGCTCTCGCTCCTGCTGGTCTTCGCCATCGGGACGGTCCCGTTTCAGCCGGTCCAGACCCTGGCACTCGGAGGGTTCCTGGTCATCCTGCACACGATGGCCGTCGTGATCGTGGGGCAGGACTTCGCGATGCTCGACGACGGCGAGACCGTGCGCCGACTGTCGTACCTCCTGCTGGTCACGTTCGTGTGCACCGCGACCAGCGCGACGCTCTACGCCGGCCGGCTGACGCAGTACAAGGGGATGCTCCGGCTCGCCCGGCTCCGCGACCGCCTCCAGCAACGCGGCCGGCTCCTGGAGGCGCGTGGGTCCGAGCTCGAAGCCCAGAGCTCCGAACTCGAGGCCAACGTCGTCCGCCTGCGCAAGGCCCAGGCCCAGCTCGTGCAGAGCGAGAAGATGGCGTCGCTCGGACAGCTCACGGCCGGCGTCGCGCACGAGCTCAAGAACCCGCTCAACTTCGTCAACAACTTCGCCCAGCTCTCCGTCGAGCTCTTGGACGACCTCGAGGACGAGTTGCGGGAGGACGCCTCGAGGTCGGTCGACCAAGCGCTCGAGGCCTCCGGCGACCTGCTCGTCGACCTGCGCTCGAACGCGACCAAGATCCGCGAGCACGGCCGCCGCGCCGACGGCATCATCCGGTCGATGCTGGCCCACAGCCGCGCCCAGCCCGGCCCGAGCCGACCCGCCCCGGTCAACAGCCTGCTCAAGGAGTACGTCGGGCTGGCCTACCACGGGATGCGCGCCGAGCACTCCGGCTTCAACGTCGACATCCAGACCGACCTCGACGCCGACTTGGGCGAGGTGCTGATGGTGCCCGAGGAGATGGGCCGCGTGTTCCTCAACCTGCTAGACAACGCGCTCCAGGCCATGCGCAAGCGCGCCGAGACCGAGGGCGACGACTACGAGCCCGTTTTGTCGGTCACGTCGAGGACGTGGAAGGGCAAGGGCGTCCGCGTCACCGTCCGCGACAACGGAACCGGAATCCCCGCCGACGCTCGGGACCACGTCTTCGAGCCGTTCTTTACGACCAAGCCGAGCGGAGAAGGGACGGGCCTCGGCCTGTCGCTCGCCTACGAGATCGTGGTCCACGGCCACGGCGGCAAGCTCACGGTCGACACCAAAGAAGGGGAGGGGACCACGTTCACCGTGTCGCTCCCGGGCGAACCGAACGTGATGGCCGACCAGGCTGCGCTCGCCCCAGCCGTCACGTAGGCTGGATCTCGAAACGGGGATGTGCGTCCTCGAGGACGAACCACTCCTCTCCGACATGCAGCCGCCCACCCCCGACCTCGACGCCGCCTCTTTCGTCGCCGACCGCGACACCAACGCCCCACTCCTCGACGTCCGCACGCCCGACGAGTTTTCCGAGGGCCACCTCGAGGGCGCCGTCAACGTGGACGTGATGGCGCCGGACTTCGTGGACCGTGTTCGGGGCATGGACCTGCCCGACGACGGGCCGATCTACCTGTACTGCCGCTCCGGCGGACGGTCGGGCAAGGCGACGGGCGTGCTCCGCGACCTGGGCCACGGCGGTGCGCTCAACGTGGGCGGCTTCGAGGCGCTCGCGACGGCCGGCGCGGAGACGGCGTAGCGCGTCCTCGAGGACGGACCCGGCCGTCCTCGATGTGTTACTTCTCGAGGTCTGGCGTGATGCGTCCTCGAGGACGAGTGCCGCAAACGAAAGAAGGCCTTCCCGCGCTGGAAGGCCTTCTGTGTGCCCAGGACTGGACTCGAACCAGCACGGATTTTACTCCACACGCCCCTCAAGCGTGCGTGTCTACCAATTTCACCACCTGGGCAGGGGGCTGACGTCAAAAGAACGTGGGCCTGTGACTCCGGTAGGGCTCGAACCTACGACCCGCTGGTTAAAAGCCAGCTGCTCTGCCAACTGAGCTACGGAGTCTCGAGGGAGAGGCTCGCGCCACTCCGGCGGGCAGGGCACCAAGGTAGGACGCCGCCCCGCGGCCGGGCAACGGTCGAGGGTGGAGCGCCCGCGAAGACGACCTCGAGGACGGAAAAGCGGGGACACTCGCGGTATCAAAGTGATAAACCCCTCAGGTCTCGACCGGCACCCGCCGATACCTTCCGCTCTCCTCTCGTCTCTCTCGCTAGACCGTTATGAACATCGCAGTCGTGGGCACCGGATACGTCGGCCTCGTCTCGGGCGTGTGCTTCGCCGAAATGGGCAACCAAGTCGCGTGCGTCGACATCGACTCGGGGAAGGTGGACTCGCTCCGCGACGGCCGGCTCACCATCTACGAGCCCGGCCTCGAGGTCTACTTCGAGCGCGGCCGCCGCGAGGGGCGCCTCACGTTCACGACCGACCTCGCCTCCGCCCTCGAGCCCGCCGACGCGGTCTTTCTCGCGCTCCCGACACCTCCCGGCGAGGGCGGCGCGGCCGACCTCCGCTACGTTCTGGGCGTCGCCGACGACGTCGGGCGCTTGCTGGCTGAGGCCAAGGCCGACGGCGAAGGCTGGGGCTACAAGGTGATCGTCGACAAGAGCACCGTCCCCGTTGGTACCGCCGACCGCGTCACGGCCGCCATCGAGCGGCACGGGCTCGAGGCCGGGACCGACTTCGACGTGGTCTCGAACCCCGAGTTCTTGCGCGAGGGGGCCGCCGTCGACGACTTCATGAAGCCCGAGCGCGTCGTGGTCGGGACCGACTCCGAGCGGGCCGCCGACGTCATGCGCCGGCTCTACGAGCCGTTCGTCCGGAGCGGCAACCCGATCCTCGTGATGGACGAGAAGTCGGCCGAGATGACCAAGTACGCCGCCAACGCCATGCTGGCCACCAAGATCACGTTCATGAACGAGGTCGCGAACCTGTGCGAGCGCGTCGGCGCCGACGTCGACAAGGTCCGGCGCGGGATCGGGACGGACAGCCGGATCGGGCCGAAGTTCTTGTACGCGGGGATCGGGTTCGGCGGGTCGTGCTTCCCCAAGGACGTCCAGGCCCTCCACCGGACGGCCCGCGAGAACGACTACGACTTTCAGATCCTGGGCGCCGTCTTGGACGTGAACGACGAGCAGCGCCGGTCGATGGTCCCGCGCGTCCTCGAGGCCGCGGGCACCGACGGACGTCTCGACGGCGTCCGCGTCGGCCTGTGGGGCCTGGCGTTCAAGCCGCACACCGACGACGTCCGGGAGTCGCCGGCCCACGTCATCATCCGCGAACTCGTCCGTCTCGGCGCCGACGTTCACGCGTTCGACCCCGAGGCCGCCGGTACCACGAAAGAGACCTTCGAACGTGAGCCCCTCGAGGGCGACGGGACGAACTCCGTGGGGTCGCTGAGCTACGCCGAGAGCGCCTACGCGGCGGCCGACGGCGCCGACGTCCTGGTCGTTGCGACCGAGTGGCCCGAGTTCCGGCGCCCCGACCTCGAGCGCGTCCGCGCGTCGATGACCGGGGGGCGGTCGGGCGACGGCGCTCCGCTCGTGTTCGACGGTCGCAACGTGTTCGACCCGGAGCGGATGGCCGAGGCCGGCTTCACGTACCACTCCGTCGGGCGCCCCCACATCGCGCCCGCCGTCTAACTCGACCTCGAGGGCGAGGTCCGGCCTCGAGGCCGCTTGTCCACACGTCTGCTCCTGCTGCCTCGGTATCCTTTCTCGTACCGCCATGCCTCGTACCTTGATCACCGGCGGCGCCGGCTTCCTCGGCTCCAACCTCTGCGACCGGTTCGTCGCCGAGGGCCATCACGTCGTGTGCGTCGACAACTTGGTCACGGGCAACCCAGACAACGTGGCGCACCTGATCGGTCACGAGCGGTTCGAGTTCGTCCACCACGACGTCTCGACGTTCATCTACGTCGCGGGCGAGGTCGACAACGTGCTCCACTTCGCGAGCCCCGCCAGCCCGATCGACTACCTCCGCCTGCCGATCCAGACCCTCAAGGTCGGGTCGCTCGGGACGCACAACGCGCTCGGGCTCGCCAAGGCCAAGAACGCCCGGTTCCTGCTCGCCTCCACGTCGGAGGTCTACGGCGACCCCCAGGTCCACCCCCAGCCCGAGTCCTACTGGGGCCACGTCAACCCGGTCGGGAGCCGGGGCGTCTACGACGAGGCCAAGCGGTTCGCCGAGGCCATCACGATGGCCTACCACCGCTACCACGGCGTCGAGACCCGGATCGTCCGCATCTTCAACACGTACGGCCCGCGGATGCGGCTCGACGACGGCCGCGCGCTGCCGGCGTTCATGGGCCAGGCGTTGCGCGGCGAGCCGATCACGGTGTTCGGCGACGGGTCCCAGACGCGGAGCTTCCAATACGTCGATGACCTGATCGACGGGTTGTGGCTCCTGCTCCACTCTGACGAGGTGGACCCGGTCAACATCGGCAACCCCGACGAGGTGTCGATCAAGGAGTTCGCCGAGGAGGTCGTCGAGTTGACCGGCTCGTCGTCGACGATCACGTACCGAGACTTGCCCGCCGACGACCCCAAGGTCCGCCAGCCCGACATCACGCGGGCGCGCGAGGTCCTGGGGTGGGCGCCGGAGGTGGACCGGGCGGCCGGCCTGCGCCGGACGGTCGA
>NZ_JBARYR010000455.1:0-2128 GCF_049648075.1 Rubrivirga sp.
GGCCATCCCGATGCCGAGCGGGACCATGAACGCGACGCTCGCGGCGTTGAGCGCGATCTGGTGCGCGGCGAGCGCGGTGACGTCGTTCGGCAGGCGTCCCACCAACAAGGTCGCGGCGGTAAAGAGCCCGCCCTCGAGGCCGAAGCCGATTCCGATGGGCCAGCCCAACACGAACAGGGTCTTGAGCGTCGACCAGTCGGGGCGGCGGAGGTCCGGGAAGACGCGGAAGGACGAGAACGGTCCGCGGTGGACGTAGAGCGCCAGGGCCGAGAACAGCACGAGCGTCGTGACGGACGTGCTCCATCCCGTTCCCACCAACCCGAGCGCGGGGGCGCCGAGCTTGCCGAACATCAGGACGTAGTTCATCGCCGCGTTGACGCCGACGGCGAGGAGCGTCACGACCAGGACGGGACGGGGCCGCTCGTTCCCCTCGCACAGGCCGCGCAGGGCCGTGAACCACAGGTTGGGGACGAACGCCCAGCGGATGGCGCCGTGGTAATCGGCGGCGAGCGCGGCGGTCTCGGGCGCCTGGCCCGCAGCGAGGAGCAGCGGCTCGGTGTAGCCGAGCAGGACCGTCGCCGGGATTCCGATGATCGTCGCGAGCCACAGCCCTTGACGGGTCGCCCGTCCCGCCTCGTCGGGCTTGCCGGCTCCGATCGCCTGCGCGACGGTCGGCTGGACGGCGATCAGGACGCCGATTCCGATGAGCGCGAGCGTGAAGTAGGTCGTCGAGCCGAGCACGACGGCTGCCATCGCCTGCGTCCCGAGCCGGCCGACCATCGCCACGTCGACGAACCCCATCGACATCTGGGCGAGTTGGGCGAGGACGATGGGGACGGCGAGCACGAGCGTCGCGCGGACCTCGCGCCCGACCTCGATGCGTGTCATGCGGCGTGGGGCTGGGCCAAGCTACCCGGGGCGTCGAGGACACTCCTTCCCGCGGATCTCACGCGGAGACGGGGCAGCACCGCGTGCCCACCGCCCGGTCTCGAGGCCGACGGCTCTACCTTTGGTCTCCATGTCTCGGCAGCACGTCTCCCCCACCGTCCTCGAGGTCGGCGCTCCTTCCGGGACCGCGACGGTCGACGTGTCGGTGGTGATCGTGACGTATAACGTTCGAGGTTTTCTGGAGCAAGCGCTTCGGTCCGTCGAGCAGGCCTCGAGCGGCCTCGAGGTCGAGACGTGGGTCGTCGACAACGACTCGGCGGACGGGTCGGTGGAGATGGTGCGGGAGCGGTTTCCCGACGTCGAGTTGATCGCGAACCAGGAAAATGTCGGGTTCGCGACGGCCAACAACCAAGCGATCCGCCAGGCCGCGGGCCGCTACGTGTTGGTCCTCAACCCGGACACCATCCTGCAGGAGGACACGCTCCGTGAGTTGGTCGCCTTCATGGACGCGCACCCGGACGCGGGCGCGGCGGGCTGCCGCATCCTGAACCCGGACGGCACGTTCGCGCCCGAGAGCCGCCGCGCGTTCCCGGACCCGGCCATCGCGTTCTACCGCATCTCGGGTCTGAGCAAGCTGTTCCCCAAGAGCCCGACGTTCGGCCGCTACAACCTGACCTACCTCCCCATCGACGAGGTGTGCGAGGTGGACGCGCTCAGCGGCTCGTGCATGATGGTGCGGACGGCAGCGGTTTTGGAGAATGGGGATTGGGGATTGGGGTCGTCGGGCAGCGACCTCGAGGACGGGCGGGCGGCCTCGAGGACGAACGGGGCAACCACCGCGGGCAGCCTCGAGGCCACCGTATCGAGCGGGGTGACCTCGAGGACGAGCACGCCGGGTAGTGGTGATCGACCTCGAGGCCGTCCGCCCCAACCCCTAAAACCCAGTCCCCGACACCCAGCCGGCCTGTTCGACGAGGGGTTCTTTATGTACGGCGAGGACCTCGACTGGTGCTACCGGATCCAGCAGGCGGGCTGGCGGATCTACTACACGCCGAGCACCCAGATCGTCCACTACAAGGGCGAGAGCACGAAAAAGGGCGACTTGCGCTACGTGCTCCTGTTCTACGGGGCCATGCTCCGGTTCGTCGAGAAGCACGTCACGCACCGCGAGGGCGCGGGCGTGTGGGACCGTCTCTCGTCGTCGGCCCTGGCGCTGGGGATCCGAGGCGGCATCGTCGTC
>NZ_JBARYR010000456.1:0-1945 GCF_049648075.1 Rubrivirga sp.
CGTGGGCGACGGGCTGGAGAAGGTCCGGGACGCCCGGGACGGGGCCGCGGAGCCAGGCCTCGAGGTCGGGAACAGAGGGCCGGGTCATGAGCGACGAGCGAGCGCGCCTCGAGTCTAGCGATCGGCCTCTGGGTGCGTCGGAACGTCGAGCAGCAAACGCGACGTTCACGCCCACTCCACACCCGGACCCATGAACAACGACGTCTCCATCCCCAACGTCACGCTCCCACAGTTCGTCCTCGAGGACGCTGCCGCCCGCGGCGACAAGCCGGCGATCATCGACGGCCCCAGCGGTCGGACGCTGAGCTACGAGGCCCTAGCGAGCGGAGTGGACCGCGTCGCCGGGAGCCTCGTCGCCCGCGGGTTCGCGCCGGGCGACGTGTTCGGCATCCTGAGCCCGAACCTCCCCGAGTTTCCCGTCGCCTTCCACGGCGCGCTCCGCGCCGGCGGCGTCGCCACGACGATGAACCCGCTGTCGTCAGCCGACGAGCTCGCCCATCAGCTGTCCGACTCGAAGGCCCGCTACTTGCTGACCGTCCCGCCGCTGGTCGAGACCGCCCTCGAGGCCGCCGACCGCTCGGGCGTCGAGGAGGTGTTCGTGTTCGGTCAGTCCGACGTCGCGACGCCGTTCGCCGAGTTGATGGCCGGCAGCGCCCCGCCCGCTCCCTCGATCGACCCCGCGACGGCGCTCGCTGCGTTGCCGTACTCGTCTGGCACGACGGGCCTGCCCAAGGGCGTCATGCTGACGCACCGGAACCTGGTCGCCAACGTGCTCCAGTTCGACGCCGTCGACGATGCCGACCCGGACGACGTCCTGATCGCCGTGCTGCCGTTCTTCCACATCTACGGCATGACGTTGCTGGTCAACGCCGCACTCCGCAACGGCCAGACGGTCGTGTCGATGCCTCGGTTCGACCTCGAGGCGTTCCTCCAGCTGATGCAGGACCACCGCGTCAACAAGGCGTTCCTGGTCCCGCCGATCCTGGTCGCGCTCGCCAAGCACCCGCTCATCGACCAGTACGACCTGTCCGCCCTCACGCGGATCGTGTCCGGCGCGGCGCCCCTGGGCGACGACCTGGCGGCGGCGGTTCAGCAGCGGCTTGGCTGCGAGGTCAAGCAGGGATTCGGCATGACCGAGGCCAGCCCCGTGACCCACTTCGTTCCAGCCAAACGGGCCGGGTGGACCAAGTACGGCTCGGTCGGCCCGGCCGTGCCCGGCGTCGAGTCCCGGCTGGTCAGCGTCGAGACGGGCGAGGACGTCCTCGAGGGCGAGCGCGGCGAGCTGTGGGTCCGCGGCCCCAACGTGATGATGGGGTACCTCGGCAACGACGAAGCGACGGCCCACACCCTAGACGCCGACGGCTGGCTCCACACCGGCGACGTGGCCACGGTCGACGCCGACGGCGACTTCTGGATCGTGGACCGGGTCAAAGAGCTCATCAAATACAAGGGGTACCAGGTGCCCCCGGCAGAACTCGAGGCCCTGCTCTTGTCCCACGACGCCATCGCCGACGCGGCCGTCATCCCTGTCTTGGACGAGGAAGCCGGCGAGATCCCCAAGGCCTACGTCGTCCGCAAGCCCGACCACGAGCTCAGCGCCGACGACGTGAAAGCGTTCGTGGCCGAGTACGTCGCGCCGTACAAGAAGGTCCGCCAGGTGGCCTTCGTCGACGCGATTCCGAAGTCCGCCTCGGGCAAGATTCTACGCCGCGTGCTGGTCGAGCAGGACCGGTCCTGAGGATCGCCCTCGAGTCGCCTACAGGACGCTCCACGACGCCGGACGCTCTCGGTCCACGAGCGACGCCGCCAGACGCAGCAGCCGCGCCTGCTCGGGCCAGATCAACTTCCCCGCCGCGTTCTGGGCCGGGAGCCACAGCCACGCGTCGTGCTCGGCGTCGAGGACGGGGTCGCCCTCGACCTCGACGGCGAACGCGGGCGCCTGCAC
>NZ_JBARYR010000457.1:0-8423 GCF_049648075.1 Rubrivirga sp.
CGCACTCGCTCGCGTCCTCGAGGCCGCCCCGTCGGACGGCGTGACGCCCGAGTCGGTCGGAGCCGAGCGGCTGGCCCCGCTGCTCCGCGCTCTCCGTCTGGCCGACCGTCGCTGGTCCGACCTCGAGGCCGAAGCTCGAGACACGCTCTCGGACCCGCGCGTGTCCCGGATCGCTGCCCTCGACGTCGCGCTCACGAACGGCCTGCTCGTCTTCGGCGACGCCCTTCGAGGTCGCCGGGCGGACCCGACGAAGCTCTACACCCACTCGTGGTTTCCAACACTGCGCGACTCGACCGGCGCGGAGTTCGCCGCCCTCGAGGACGCCATCCGCGACGGCGACGGCCGCGCCGTCCTCGATGCACTGGACGAGCTCCGACCGCCGCACGCCGGGTACCAGCGGCTGCGGCAACGCCTCGCCTCTCTTCACCAGCCCCTCGCTCCAGTACCCTCCGGTCCCGTCCTCGAGGCCGGACAGCACTCGGTCCGTGTCCCCCACGTTCGTGCGCGGCTCGAGGCCCTGGGTTACGCCCGTCCCGACACGCTCTCGGCGTGGGAGCGGCCCAACCCGTACGTCTTCGACGACTCGCTCGCGGCGGCGCTCGGCCGCTTCGAGGACGCCAACGGGCTGGACCGTGACAGCGTCCTCGACGCGACGGTGACGGAGAGGCTCAACGAGGACCCCGCTGGGCTGCGCGACCAGATCGTGCTCAACCTCGAGCGCTGGCGCTGGCTCCCCGACGACCTGGGCGAGCACTTCGTCTGGGTCAACCTGCCGTCGTTCGAGATCCGCGTTTTGCAGCGCGAGGACGGTGACGATCACGGGGACGCCTACGCCGAGCGCTTGAGGATGCCGGCCAACATCGGCAACGCGCTGACGGCGGGCTGGACGACGCCGGTCATCACCGACTCGGTCCACACCGTCGAGTTTCAGCCGGCGTGGTACGTCCCGGCCTCGCTCGCCGCCGCCGACGTCTTCCCGCGAGCCCAAGCCGACAGCCTGGCGCTGTGGCGGGCCGGCTTCGAGGTCTACCAGAACGGAGCCCCGGTCGACTCGCGGCTGGTCCAGTGGGATTCGGTCTCCGTCAGTCAGTTCCGGTTCGTGCAGCGGCCGGGGCCGGGGAATCCGTTGGGCCGGGTCAAGTTCTTGATGCACAACCCGTACGCGATCCTGATCCACGACACGAACAAGCGCTACACGTTCGACGACGGCGCCGGGTCGTCGATGTCGAGCGGCTGCGTCCAGGCCGGCGCGCCGGACGAGCTTGCGGAGTACCTGCTGACGTCGGTCAACGGCTGGGAGCCCGGCGAGGCAGCGCGGGCGTGGCGGGGCGGCCCGAGGCGCGGCGTGCGCCTGGAGCAACCGTTCCTGAGCCACTTCACCTACTTCACGGCCTGGGCCGAGACCGACGGCTCGCTGCGGATCTACCAGGACCCGTACAGCTACGACCCGCGCCTAGCGAGCGCCCTCGGCCTCGAAGGCCGCCCGGCCGGCGCAGCCTCCACGCCCGATGCCTGAGTCGACCGCCCGGCGCCGTATCAACTGGGGCGTGCTGGGCGTCGAGGCTGGGGCCATCTTCCTGAGCGTCCTGCTCGGGTTCGGCGTGGCCGAGTGGCGCGACGCCCGCGACCGCGACCAGCGCCATGCCGACATCTTGGACGCGTTCGCCCTCGAGGTCGCCGACACTCGCGACGACCTGGTTCGAGGCGGGATCTACCACCACTGGCTCGCCCGAGAGGTGGAGGCCGGCATCGAGGACGGGAGCGTCGTGCGGTTTCGCGACGCGTTTCGGATCGAGGGCATGAACGGATTCAACTCGCTCCGGCTCGAGCGCGCGGCCTGGGAGACGGCGACCGCGACGGGCGACGTCGCGCTTCTCGGCTTTGAAACAGCTAGCGCGCTGTGGCGGCTCTACAACGCCCAGGCCGTGATCGACGCCGAGCAGACACGCCTCCGGGCCATCGCCCTCGAGACGATAGGGACCGCCGAGGGCGCTCCTGCCAGCCAGTTCGTCCCCCTTTTGCAGGAGTTCAACTCGCTCGAGCGCGACCTTCTCCGCCTCTCCAACGCCGCCCTCGAGGCCGTCGCCGACGAGCGCGGCGTCGCACCGCCGGAGCCCATCGAGGCCGACGTGTTCGAGCGCAACCCCTTCGCCGAGACCTCCGACACCCGCTGACTCATGCGCGCCCTCGTCCTCGCAGCTCTCGCCCCGCTCGCCGCCGCCCAGACCGTCGCGCCAGAGGACGCGCCTGTCGTCCTCGACGGCCGCTGCGAGACCGGCGTCCCCATGCCGACCCTCGACCTCGAGGGCGCGGACCCCGCCTCGATGCCGGCGCTCGACCTCGAGGACGAATCGACGGCGGTCCCGATGCCCAACTTCTGTGGCGACGTGGTCGCTCTCGCTTTCGAGGCTCCGGTCCTCGAGGTGCTTCCGTTCGAGCCCCCCCTCTTCCGAGGCCGGCGTTTCGCCCCTGGCTCGACGCTCGACGGCACCCCTCGATGGTTCGAGCGCTACCGCCTCGGGCGCGGGGACGCTCCGTTGCCGCCGGGCATTCCACGCCTACTTCCCTCTCCCCTCGTCGACCCCCTGGTTGCCCCGCCCGACGAACGCCCGTAGCTTGGTCGCATGACGCAGCGCGCGCACCATTCCGTCTGGCCCTGGTGGCACCCCACTCTCACAGTGGGCGGACGGCTGATGGCCTGACGCTAGCGCGCACCCTTTGCGAGCCCACTGTTCATCCGAGCAGGGGGCTTTTTCATTTTCAGCCCCCGTTCTAGACCGCCGGTTCTCGGTTCTCCCCCGACTCTACCGCTACCCTTTCCCTCCCCTCCACCTCGCCCTCGAGGCCGACCGACTGTGACGCTTACCGAGTTTGAGACCATCGTCCGCGACCAGCTCCCGGCTGGCGGCCGGCTGGCGGTCCCGGTCTACGTCCGGCGCTCCGCGGACCTACTGACGCCGGTCTCGGCGTACCTCGCGCTGCGCGAGCCAGGCCAGTTCGGCTTTCTGTTCGAGTCCGTCGAGGGCGGAGAACGGCTCGGCCGCTACTCGTTCCTGGGCCGGAGCCCCTACTTGGTGGTCGAGTCGCGCGGAAGCCGCGTCCGACTCCACCGCCCGGCCGGCAGCTACTCCGGCGACGGCGCTCCCCACGACGTGGAGCCAGTGGACGGCACCATCTTCGAGGTCTTGGGCCGTCTGCTGGCAGAGACTGAGCAAGCGCAAGTCTCCGGTCTGCCTCGCCTGAACGGCGGCGCCGTCGGGTTCGTCGGCTATGACGCCGTCCGCCAGCTCGAGGACCTGCCGCCGAGCCCGCCCGACACCCTCGGCCTGCCCGACGCCGTCTGGGGCTTCTACGACACCGTCGCCGCGTTCGACCGCGTCAAGCACCAACTGGTGCTCATGGCGACCGTCTTCGTCGACGCCGACACAGACCTGCGAGAATCCTACGCCGAGGCCACCGAGCGGCTCGTCGTCCTCGAGGACGACTTGTTAACCGGCGCGATGCCCGGCGAGCCCGTCCGTCTGCTCGCCCAAGAGCCCTCGTCCTCCGTTGCCCAGCCCGACTACGAGGCGGCCGTCCGACGCGGCAAGGAGTACATCATCGAGGGCGACATCTTCCAGGTCGTCCTCAGCCAGCGGTTCGCGATGCCCTTCGAGGGCGACCGGTTCAACCTCTACCGCGCGCTCCGCCAGGTCAACCCGAGCCCCTACCTCTTCTACTTCGACGTCGACGGCCTCGAGGACGACGACACCGGCTTTTCGCTCGTCGGCTCGTCGCCTGAGGTGTTGACGCGGGTCGACGCGCGAGGCCCGGACCGGCGTGCGATCGTGCTTCCCATCGCTGGCACGCGGCGCCGCGGCCAGACCGACCTCGAGGACGCGGACCTGGCGGACGACTTGCTGTCGGATCCGAAGGAGCGGGCTGAACACCTGATGCTGGTCGACCTGGGCCGCAATGACCTGGGCCGTGTGTCCGAGACCGGGACGGTGACCGTGGATCGCTACGCCGAGGTCGAGCGGTTCAGCCACGTCATGCACCTGGTGTCGTCGGTGTCCGGCGCCGTCGCGGACCGGCCTGCGACCGACGTGCTCGCAGCGTGCTTCCCGGCCGGCACGGTGTCTGGCGCTCCGAAAGTCCGCGCGATGGAGATCATCGACGAACTCGAAACGGTTCGGCGTGGTCCATACGCCGGCGCGGTCGGCTACGCCGGCTTCGACGGCGCGCTCGACACCTGCATCGCGATCCGCACGATGGTCGTCAAGGACGAGGTCGCCTACGTCCAGGCCGGCGCCGGCGTCGTCGCCGACTCAGATCCGACGGCCGAGGTCGAGGAGACCAAAGCCAAAGCCGCCGCCCTGTTCGCCGCCATGCGCTCCGCCACGTCCGATCTGTTGTGACGGTTCAGGGTTCAGAGGTTTGCTGCGCCTTCGCTGCGCGGTCAGGGTTCGCAAGGACCGGCACCTCTGAACCCTGAGCCGCAAGGCCGACGCAGTCAACCCTGAACCACCTACCCACATGTTTCCTGCCCTCCGCCCGATCCTGAACAAAGGCGGCGCCGGACGCTACATCTCCCGCGAGGAGAGCGTCACGCGCCTGCTGCCCGTCGCTCAGCGCCACCTCGACCTGCTCCACCGCTACGACGGCGTGTTGGCTGCGATGCCCATCGGGCCGGGTCGCGAGCGCATCGACGCGATGATGCCGTACCTCCGCACCGAGATCGCCAAGATGTCCGAGACGATCCTGAGCCTGGGTGGCACGCCTCCGACGGGCGTCGACCGCGACCCGGCCGGGCCGACCGCCGGCGACAACAAGTCGCTGTTGCAGAGCCTGCTCGACGCCGAGAAAGATTTCGGCGGCGCGCTCCGCCACGAGGCCGACGAGGTCCACCACCAGGAGCGGACTCGGGCCATCCTGGGCCACAACGCCGACGCCTCTACCTCCCGGATCGACCTTCTCCGCGACGTCGTCGCCAACCACTCGAGCTAGTCCCGTCCTCGAGGACGCGACCTCGATGGTCTCGAGGGCGATCCCCAGCACGCCGCCGACCTCGAGGACGGACCGAAATGCAGACGCCCCGTGGGACGTCTAACCTGACATGACTGACTCCTCTCCCCTACCCGTCGTCGTCTCCGGCATCCAGCCGTCGGGGACGTTGCACCTGGGCAACTACTTCGGCGCGCTGCGTCAGAACATCGCGCTCGCAAACGACGAGTCGAGGCGCGAGGAGGCGTTCCTGTTCATCGTCGACTACCACGCGCTGACGACGCTACGCGACGCCGAGGCGCTTCGGCGGTACACGATGGACGTGGCCCTCGACTACCTCGCGCTCGGCCTCGACCCGGAGAAGGCGTCGCTGTTCGTGCAGTCGGACGTGCCACAACTCTCGGAGCTGACCTGGATCTTCCTGTGCCTCACACCGACGTCGCTGCTCGAAAAGGGGGTCGCCTACAAGGACAAGGTGGCCCAGGGGCTCGGCGCGAATGGCGGGCTCCTGACCTACCCGATCCTCCAGGCCGCCGACATCTTGGCGTACACGTCGCCCGGCCGCGGCCTGTTGGTCCCCGTCGGCGCGGACCAGAAGCAGAACCTCGAGATCAGCCGGGACACGGCCTCCCGCTTCAACCAGACCTTCCTCGAGGACGCGCCTCTCTTCCCGCTCCCAGAGCCGTTCATCCTGGACGAGGTCTCGGTCATCCCCGGGACCGACGGCCGCAAGATGTCGAAGAGCTACGGCAACACGATCGGCATCTTCGACCAAGGCAAGGCGCTCAAGAAGACCGTCATGTCGATCGTCTCGGACTCGACCCCCCTCGAGGACGCGAAGGACCCGGACGCCGACAACACGTTCGCCCTCATCCGCTTGCTCGCCAACGACGACGAACGCGAGGAGATCGCCGCTTCCTATCGCGCCGGCGGCTACGGCTACGGCCACGCCAAGAAGGAACTGATCCGCCTAATCGACCGCCAGTTCGGCGAGGCCCGGGAGCGACGCCGAGAGCTCGCCGAGCACCCGGATCGTGTCCGCGCCATCCTCGAGGACGGCGCCGCTGCGGCCCGCGCACGAGCGTCGGAGGTCATGGCGGAGGTCCGCGACGCTGTTGGGTTTTTAAACCCTCGAGGCCGGTCAGGACAGAGTGCCCCGACTCACCTGCTCAACTGGTAACCGAGATGATCCTGGTCATCGACAACTACGACTCGTTCACGTACAATCTGGTCCACCTGGTGGGCGCGGTCACGGACGACTACCGCGTGGTCCGCAACGACGCGCTCGACCTCGAGGGCGTCGCGGAGCTGGCGCCGGACGGGATTTTGATCTCACCCGGGCCGGGCCGCCCCGACCAAGCCGGGATCAGCGAGGCGGTCATCGAGCGGTTCGGCGAGACGACGCCCATCTTCGGCGTCTGCCTCGGTCACCAGGCCATCGGCGAGGTGTTCGGTGGCCGCGTCGTCCACGCGCCGACGCTGATGCACGGCAAGACGTCCCACGTCCAGCACGACGGCAAAAGCGTTTTCCAAGGCGTCGAGGACGACTTCGTCGCGACCCGCTACCACTCGCTCGTCCTCGACCGCGCCTCGCTCCCGTCCGTCCTCGAGGTCTCGGCCGAGACCGCCGACGGCGTCGTGATGGGGCTCCGCCACCGCTCGTTCCCCATCGAGGGCGTCCAGTTCCACCCCGAGTCGATCCTGACCACGGAGGGACCGAGGATGGTGAGGAACTGGGTCACCGCCACGCTAGCGCAGTCGGGTTCAGGGTTCAGGGTTCAGGGTTCGTCGGCGGGCGACATCGAGGTCGGTTCGCCGGAGGTGCAGTAGTGGCGGGGTTCAAACGGTTCGAGGACATCGAAGCCTGGCAGATCGCGCGGGAGCTGAATCTCGAGGTATACCGGGCGACTAGGTCTGGTGCTTTTTCCCGCGACTTCGGGCTTCGCGATCAGATCCGGAGAGCCTCGATCTCGGTCTCCTCCAACATTGCGGAGGGGTTTGCTCGTCGCACACCAAAAGACTTTGCCCGCTTCCTGACCATCGCACGCGCTTCCGCCGCCGAGGTCTGCTCCCAACTCTACCTCGCTCTCGACCTCGAGTACGTCGCACACGACGACTTCGACAGACTCTACCGCCTCGCCCAACGTGCAGGTGGCTCATGCGGTGGCTTGATCCGCTACCTCCGCTCCTCAGGCCCAGCCGCCGTCCGCGAACCTGAAGAGGTCTGGACCCTCGAGGACGTGAACCCTGAACCCGGAACCCCGAACCTTTGACTCTCAAACCCCTCCTCCAGTCCGTCGCCGAAGGCGAGACGCTGAGCCAGTCTCAGGCCGAGTCCGCCATGCACGTGATGCTGAGCGGCGACGCCGAGCCGGCCCAGATCGCCGGGCTCCTGATGGGGCTCCGCTCGCGCGGCGAGACGCTCGACGAGCTGACCGGCTTCACCAAGGTGATGCGCGACTACGCCGTCCCGGTCGACGCCGGCGACCTCGACCCGATCGACCTGTGCGGGACCGGCGGCGACCACGCCGGCACGTTCAACATCTCGACGGCCGCGAGCTTCGTCGCCGCCGGAGCGGGCGTGCCCGTGGCGAAGCACGGCAACAAGGGGGTCTCGTCCTCGAGTGGGTCCGCCGACGTCCTGTCGTCGCTCGGCGTCCGCGCCGACCTCGATGCCGAGGGCGCCGCGCGGTGTCTGCGGGAGACCGGGATCGCGTTCTTGTTCGCGCCTCAGTTCCACCCGGCGCTGAAGCACGTCGGGCCGGTTCGGCGCGCGCTGGGCGTGCGGACGTTCTTCAACATCCTGGGGCCGCTGTGCAACCCGGCCGGCGTCAAGCGGCAACTGATCGGCGCGTTCTCGGACGAGGTCGCCCGGATGATGGCGCAGATCCTGATGCGGTTGGGCAGCGAGCACGTTGTCGTGGTCTACGCGCACGACGGACTCGATGAGCTGAGCACGACGAGCCCGACGACGATCTACCAGACCGGGAGCCACGCCTTCGAGGGCGGGCTGCTGGAGCAGGAGATCGTGCCCGAGCGGTTCGGGTTGGCCCGGGTCTCGGCCGCCGCGCTCCAGGGCGGGACGCCCGAAGAGAACGCCGAGATCGTCCGCGGCGTGCTGGGCGGCGAAGCCGGGCCTCAGGCCGACGTCGTGCTCCTCAACGCGGCCTACGCGCTGCTCGCCTCCGGCGAGTTCGCCGACCTCGACGCGTGCCTCCAAGCCGCGCGCGAAAGCGTCGGAAGCGGAGCCGCCCTCGCCAAGCTGGACGCGCTCGTCGAAGCGTCGTCCGACATCGCAGAGGCGGCTTAGTGGCGACCATCCTAGACCAGATCCTCGTCGACACGCGCGCTCTCGTCGACGAACGCAAGGCGGTCACGCCGGCCGCGGCCTTGATGCGCCGCCCCGCCTTCCACGCGCCGACGCTGTCGCTCGCGAGAGC
>NZ_JBARYR010000458.1:0-4695 GCF_049648075.1 Rubrivirga sp.
GGATCGCCGTCGTCGCCCACTCCCGCTTTCCGATCGTCGAGCCGTTCGCGGGCGGGCTCGAGATGATCACGCACCTCCTGGTCCGCGAACTCGTCCGCCGCGGGCACGACGTCGACCTCTACGCGCACCCGGACTCCGACCCCGCGCTCCCGATCGCGCCGATGCGTACCGACGGCGAGATCCTGGAGACGTTCGGAGCTGGAGATGTCGCGGACTCGGGGATGGATTCGCACGCGTTCGCCCAGACGGTCATCTACCACGATGTCATGGCCCGCGTCCTCGAGGGCGGCTACGACATCGTCCACAACCACTCGCTGCACCACGTCCCCATCGCGGCGGGCAACGCGCTAGGCGCGCGTTTTGTCACCTCCGTTCATTCGCTAGCGGAGGCCTATCTCCGTCTCGGGTTTGGAGCACTGCCCGTGGTCCGCCAGACGGTCACGACCGTGAGCGAGCACCAGCGGTCCCACCTCGAGGGCATCGTCGGCATTGACCGGACCGTGTACAACGGGATCGACCTCGAGGCCTGGACGGCGAACGTGGCGTCCCCGGGAGACGCCTATTTCTGGATGGGCCGGATGTGCGCGGAGAAAGCGCCTCACCACGCCATCGAGGCCGCTCTTCGGTCCGGCGCGCGGCTCCATCTCGCCGGTCCGGTTAGCGACGCCGACTATGTGGCCGAGCACGTCACGCCCAACCTCGGCCACGACCGCATCGAGTACCTCGGCCACCTCCGGCACGATGAGATCGCGCCGCGACTGAGGGACGCCCGTGGGTACGTGTTCACGAGCGTCTGGGAGGAGCCGTACGGCCTGACAATGGCGGAGGCGTTGGCGTGCGGGACGCCGGTCGTGGCCTACCGCGTCGGGGCGGCGCCCGAGATCGTCACGCCCGACGTCGGCGTTCTGGTTCCGCCCGGAGACGTTGCGGCTCTCGCCGAAGCGATGGGTAGGGCGTCCTCGATCGACCGCCGCGCGTGCCGTCGGCGTGCGGAGGCGTTTTGCTCGTCGACGGTGATGACCGAGTCGTACCTGTCGCTCTACCGCGAGTTGTCGGAGCCAGCGAGCCGCTGACGACCTCGAGGACGCGCCTCGGTGACCGCCCTCGAGGACGCGAACTCTGAAGACGGCCTCGAGGCCGTCGCATCGAGATCGGCACAGACATTCCGCGTCTGCCGCGGCCTCGAGGACGACTCGCCCCTTGCCCTCTACGTCTTCTGGGGCTGCTTCTTGGCCGCCGGGAAAAGCACGTTGTTCAGAATCAGCCGGTAGCCCGGCGACGTGCGATGCAGGGCCAAGTCCGTCGGGGGGTCGCCGACGAAGTGCTGGTAGTCCTCCGGGTCGTGGCCGCCGTAGAAGGCGAAGAAGCCCTGCCCGGCCGGCCCGTAGAGGTAGCGGACAGCGCCTGTCGTCGGACTCTCACCCAGGACGACCACGCCGGGTTTGAGGGCGTCGGCGCGGAAGGCCGAGGTCTGACCCATGAAGCCGGCCACCGTCGAGACATGGTTCTGCGTCAGCATGGTCGGGACCGGGTCGTAGCGGGCCGAAAAGTCGAACAGGGTGAAGTAGTCCGTCAGCGGGCTCCGCAACGAGGGCGGCGGCGCGACGTCGATGTCGGCGTGCTCGTACTCGAGGGCGTTCATCACCGGCCTGAAGTCTTGGAAGGCGATCGTCTGCGAGAAGTCCAGCAGGTCAGGAGCACCGGGCGTGGTGCCGTCGCCGTCCATCTGGGGCGGGACGATGTCGAGGCCGCCGGCCGCCAGCGCCAGGTCGAACGTGTCGGCGCCCGAGCACATCGCGAACAGGAAGCCGCCCTCGCTGACGTAGCTGCGGATCGTCCGGGCGACGGCCAGCTTGAGCTCGCTCACCTTCGAGAACCCCAACGCCTGCGCCGAGGCCTCGGCCTCGAGCTGCTGCTGCTGGTACCACGCGTGGCCGTTGTACACGGAATAGAACTTGCCGTACTGGCCCGTAAAGTCCTCGTGGTGGAGGTGGACCCAGTCGAACTCCCCAAGTCGGCCCTCTAGAACGTCGCCGTCGTAGATCTGCTCGTACGGGACCTCAGCGTAGGTCAGCGCCAACAGCACGGCGTCGTCCCACGGCAACGTCTGGTCCGGCGCGTAGACCGCGATCCGGGGCGCCTTCTCGAGCCGCACCACCGATGTGTTCGCCGCCGGCGACTCCGCCGCGGCCGTCGCCAACGCCCCGTCCACGTCCTCGAAGCGGACGCCCCGTCCTCGAAGCTCCGTCTGGATCCCACCGCCGGCCGGGATCACGAACGACCCGCCGCGGACGTTCAAGAGCCAGTCCACATCGAGGCCGTTGTCGAGCGCCCAGTACACGGCGCCGTAGGCACGGAGATGGTCCGACTGCTCGTCGTCCATCGGGATCAGGATGTCTTGGGCGGCGGGCGCGCAGGCGACGGCGAGAGCGAGAAAGAGTGCACGCATGGCTGTAGGTGTGGACCTCGAGGTCAGGTGCCCACGCGGAGGCGGCGGAGCTCGGCGCGGGCCTCGGGGGCGAGAGGGGAGCCCGGGAAACGCTCGAGCAACCGGTCGTACCGCTCGATAGCGGCACCGGCGTCCTCGAGGTCGTCCAGGTAGGTCTGCGCTTGGCGGCGCAGCGCGCGGTCGACGAAGAACGACGAGGGAAAGCGCTCGACCAAGTCTTCGAGGACGGCGACCGACTGTCCCGGTTCGTTCTGGTCGAGCAAGACGGAGGCTCGGAGGTACAGGGACTCGTCACCGATCGAGCCCGACCGACCGACGACAGCGTCGAGCGAGTCGAGGGTGGCGAGCGCGTCCGACAGGTGGCCTTGACGGTAGCGGAGCGCGGCCCGCCCGTAGATGTGGAGCGGATCCTGCGTCAGGTCGATGTCGGGTCCCGGGATCGCGTCGGGGTCGAGCTCCTCGTTGAGCGTGACGCGGAGCGCCAGGGCGTCGTTCGCCGCGTCGGCGGCGGTGTTCTCGTCCAGGGCCTCGGCCCGTGCCAGCGCCGAGAACATGAACCCCTGGTAGAAGTCGATCAGGGCCAACTCGTACCGCGCCTGCTCGGCCAGCCGGCCGACGCGCAACGTGGCGTCCACGTCGGCAAAGCGCTCGCGCGCGTCCTCGAGGTCGCCCCGTTGCAGTGCGACCTCGCCCAGCGCTAGCCTCGCCTGGGCCGCCGTCTCCGCGTCTCGGCCCGCCGCGGCTTCCTGAAGCCACGACTCCGACGCGTCGAAGTCTTGGTAGACGTCCCGCAACAAGTTGGCGAGACCGAGGGCCGCCGCGGACGACTGCGCGTCGCCGCGGTAGCGGTCTAAGAACAGCGTGTACTGCGCCTTGGCCGAGTCCGCCCTCGAGGTCGGTCCCGGTGCCCGCTCGTTGTGGTCTCGCGCGTCCAGGTCCCAGAGTCGCGCTCGGCCCAAAAGTGCCGGACCCGCGACGGGTCCCGTCGGGTGCCGCGTCAGGATCTCATCGAGGGCGCGGGCCGCTACGTCCGGTGCGTCGGCGCCGCGGGCGCGCTCGGCAAAAGCGAACAGGGACTCGCCTTGCTCGCGCTCCAGCCGGTCGAGGGCGCGCATCGCATCGAGGGCGTCGTCGTAGTCGCCCTGCTCCAAGGCGAGCCAGGCTTGCAACTCTCTTAGGCTCCGGCTCAGCGGATCGAGCGCCGCGGCGCGCGCGATGGCCGTCGCGAAGATCTCCGGCGCGCCCTGCCCGGACACCAGCCGCGTCAGCCGGGCCTGCACGGTGGACTTGTACGCCGGGTCGTCGGCGACCAACGCGAGGTACAGGTCGACGGACCGCTGGTAATCGAGCGCCAGTCCGTACAGGTGCGCCCGGTCGAGCAAAAAGAGCGAGTCGTCTCCGAGGTGGATCCGGCCTCGATCGAGCACCTCGGCGGCCTCGACGAACAGGCGGAGCGACCCGATCGAGGTCGCGACGGACCTGTACACCAACGGGTTGTCCGGCTCGAGGGCGAGGGCCTGGTCCCAGGCGTCGAACGCTTCGTCGGCGCGGCCCGAGCGGTGGAGCGCGACCGCCAGGTCCAACAGCGCCGAGACGGACTCGCCCTCGAGGGAGATCTGGTCCTTGAACAGCGTCACGACGTCCTCGAAGCGGCGGCTCATGCCGTACGCCTCGGACAGCTTGATGCGCACCGACGTCGCGGCCGGTTCGGCGGCGAGCAGGTCTTCGAGCATCGCGGTCGCCTCGTCGACGCGTCCGTTCGACAAGAGGCGAACGGCCAGCGAGTAGCTGCCGGACAACCCCTCGGCGATCGCAGGGCTCGGCGGGCGCGGAGGCCCCGGCTGAGCCGAAGCGGTTGCGACGAGGAGGAAGAGGGCGGCGAGGCGCACGGCACAGGGAGAGGACAAGCGAAGGTAGGCGGCGCCTATCTTCCCGACTTGCCAACGCACCCGTCGCGCCGTTCGTGCGGCGCCGCTCGATGCTCCCCGACCTCCGACCGCCCCCGCCGCCGCGCGACGACCTGCGGGGCGTGGCCATCCTCGGATCGACAGGGTCCATCGGAGAGCAGACCCTCGAGGTCGCCTCGCTCTTCCCGGACCGCTTGCGCATCCGAGCCTTGGTGGCCGGCACGCGCTGGGAACGGCTCGCCGAGCAGGCCATCGCTCACCGGCCGCGCCACGTCGCGATCGCGGATCCCGACGCGTTCGGGCCGCTCCGCGACGCGCTCGCGGGGACCGACACGGAGG